>JABFRZ010000253.1 GCA_013140785.1 Planctomycetota bacterium
GGCACGGGTAGCGACGTGGCGCTCGAGAGCGCCGCGCTCACGTTGCTCGGCGGCGACCTCGCCGCGCTCGTGCGCGCGCGCCACCTCGCGCGCGCCACGCTGCGGAACATCCGAGCGAACCTGGCCTTCGCTTTCCTCTACAACGTCCTCGGCGTGCCGCTCGCGGCGGGCGCGCTCTACCCGACGTTCGGCCTCTTGCTCTCGCCGATGCTCGCGGGCGCGGCCATGAGCCTCTCCTCGGTCTCGGTCATCGCGAACGCGCTACGGCTGCGGCGCGTGCCGCTGTAGATCAGGGGAGGTCCACCAAGACGTCGAGCACGAGCTCGTCGTGGCCGGGGGAGAAGCTCGACGCGCTACTTCCCGGCGACTTGACTGACGGCCATCTCGATCTCCGCGCGGCCGAAGTTGTGGCCGGCGAAGATGACGACGGGGGCGCCGGACGCATCGAAGGCGACCAGGCCGTGGCGGCGGCCGCCGAACTGGAAGCGCTCGATCTCGTCCTTGCGTTGGGCGGTCTCGGCGGCGGGCACGACCACGAAGTCGATCGCGTCACCTTGTTCTCTGCGCAGCTCGCTCACGGCGGCCACGACTTTCTTGCAGAAGGGTCAGGCCTCGGCGATCTCGTAGTAGCGGATCTCGGGGCGGCCGCTCGCGGGAACGGAGGCGATGGGAGCGACGGGGGCGACTGGTGCTACCGGAGCAATCGGCGCAACGGGAGCAATGGGTGCCGCGGGCGCGGTGGGAGGAGCGGGTTCGTGCGCGCGCGAGCCGGCGCAGCTCGCGCCGAGCACGAGGGCGATGCAGACGATGGTGGTGGTCTTCATGGAATGGGATCGGGACGGTGCGGTCCATCGTACCCGCCGATGGGTGCCGATTCAGTCCGGCAAGACTCAGCCGTCGAGCCCGAAGGCGCGCAGGCTGCTCTCGGTGCGCACGAACACGCCGCCGTCGGCCAACGCGGGCGTCGCCATCAGACGCTCGCCGAGGTCGAGCGTCGAGAGCACCTCGAACTTCGCGCCCTCGGCGAAAACCGTCAGCTCGCCGCGCGCCGAGGCGGCGTAGAGCTTGCCGTCGCCGGCCACCAGCGAGGCGTAGTAGGGCCCGCGCGCGGCGAGGCGCGCCTCGAACACGAGCGCACCGCTCTCTGCGTCGAGGCAGGTGACCGTACCGCCGTTCATGACCATGTAGAGGCGTCCGCCGGCGAGCACGGGCGAGGGGCACTCGGGCACCCCGCGGGGATAGTGCCAGGCGAGTTCGGCCGGGCGCTCGTCGGTGCCTGGGCGCAGCGCGACGATGCCGTTCAGGTGCTCCCACGAATCGACCCACGCGCGCAGCTTCGCGTACTCCGCGGCGGTGATGCGGCTGTCCTTGTCCACGTCGAGGAAGCGTTGGAAGAGCGCGAGCGGGTGGTCGCCCTCGCCGTCGGCGTCGGGGCGCGAGAGCACGCTCGCGTTCTCGGCCAGCTCGGCGGCGTCGAGCGCGCCGTCGCTGTCGTGGTCGTGCTCGGCGAGCACCTTCTCGTAGCTCCACAGCAGCATCGCGTCCGCGTTGGTCTTCAGGTTGTACGAGGTCGCGTAGACCAGGCCATTGCCCGCGATCGGCGTGGTGATCGGCTCGTCGGTGAGGCCGGGGAACGACCAGCGCTCGCCGCCCGCGAGGTCGTAGGCCGTCAGCCAGCCGACGCCGAGCACGAGCAGCTCCTCCGTCATGCCAGCGGAGCCCTCGCCGCCCTTGCTCTCGCGCGACCACAGCCCGGGCGTGGACCAGCCGGACTTGAAGCCCGCACGCTCTTTCCGCCACAGCGTCTTGCCGGTCGCGGGCTCGAGCGCCTCGAGGAACGAGCTCTCCTCGCTGTCGCACACGAAGATCAGCTGTCCGCCGGCGATCACCGGCGAGGCCGCGGTGCCGAAGGTGTTCTTGGCCGGCGGGAGCGCGCGGCGCCACAGCTCCTGGCCCTCGAGGTCGTGCGCGACGAGTCCGAACGAGCCGAAGTAGGAGATCACGTTTTGGCCGTCGCTCGTGGGCGTGGGCGAGGCTGGGCTGTTGATCTCGTGCGTCTTCTCGAGCGCAGAGGGCTTCACGCCGCGCGTCCAGAGCAGCCGGCCGTCGGCGCGGTCGAGGCACACGGTCTGGAGCTCGCCCTCGCGGCAGCCGGTCACGAACACGCGCTGCGCGCTCAGGCAGGGCGAGGAGTTGCCAGGTGGGAGCTCGCTCTTCCAGCGCAGGTTCTTCTCGGGGTCGAGCACGGCGGGGAGACGCGCTCCTCTCGGCGCGAGCCCGGCGCCGGAGGGTCCGCGGAAGCGGCTCCACTCGGCGTCTTGCGCGTCTGCCTGCAGGGAGGCGAGCACGAGCGCAACGGCCGGGAGCAGGCGGCGTGGCATGGGCGCGGATGGGAAAAAGGGCGGCGGCACGACCCCTACGAAGAGGAGTGCCGCCGCCCGGGCTTGTCAACCCTTGCGAACGTAGGCCGCGTCGAGCGCCCTCTGGATGCGCACGCGCAGCTCGGCGAAGTGCGCGCGTGTTGCGGGGTCGAGGTCAGGCTGATCCGCCTTCGCGAGCAAGTCGCCAATGCGGCGCAACTCGGCCGTCGCCAGCGTGGCGATGGCGCGCAACGCGGGCCGCTGCGTGTCGCCCACCAGCACGAGGTCCACCAGCCGGCTGGCGTGCTCGAACTGCAGGTTGCGACGGAAGCTCGAGCAGAAGGGCTGTTCGATCTTGGCCGAGCTCTCGACGGCGTTGCTCTCGACCCTGCGCGCCTGGTCGGGCGCGAGGCACTCGCTCCACACCGAATCCGTCACGCGGCCGAGCAGCTCGGCCAGCGTGAATGCGTCCGGCGTGCCCTGGGTGCGGAACTCGGCGTCGTGCACGCGCCGCAGGCGCACAGGGTTGAGCAAGAGCGAGAGGCCCATGGCTTGGTAGCCGCCCACGAGGTCGTGCACCGAGTAGCTCGTGTCCTGGATGAGCTCGGTCAGACCATTCGGATCCCACCAGTACTCCTTGCCCATGTGGCTCACGAGCTCGGGCGTGAGGCCGAAGGCCCGTTCGTCGAAAGCGTTCGCCATCAGGAGCGCGAGCGCGCGCCGTTGGTCGGCCGGCGCGACGTCCACGACCGGGACGCGCGCTTCGGGCGTGCCCTTGAAGTCGTTGCTCTCGTAGGCGCCGCCGATCCAGCCCGCGGCGATCACCAGCGTGCGCAGCTGCGTGCCGAGCAGCTGCTGGTAGCGGCGCCGCACCAGCGCATAGGACTCGCCGTCCTTGACCACCTCGCTCACCAGCTTGGCGCGCAGCTCGCTGACGAGCTTCATGCGCGACTCGCAGAAGTCGAGGTTGTTCGCGCCGACCTCCCAGGTCTGGTTGCGCGGGTCGCTGCTGGTGGACATCGCAGCCTGGCACACGTACAGGTGCTCTGGCTGGCTCGACTTGGCGAGGTTGGCGGTGAGCTCCGGCTCGGGTCCGTAGCCGCAGGCGATGGCCCAGATGTCGTAGGCCCCGAGCGCGCCGTTGATGAACGGGCCCTGGCTCTCACCGCAGGCCAGATTGGGCGCGACGTAGTCCATCACCGAGGCCGACACGGGCCCGTCGTAGCCGGGCG
The DNA here is from genome assembly GCA_013140785.1 of Planctomycetota bacterium. GTDB lineage: Bacteria > Planctomycetota > UBA1135 > UBA1135 > JABFRZ01. The sequence goes on from JABFRZ010000253.1 coordinate 3,593, forward strand.
CGTTCATGGTCTCTTGCGAGACGCTCGTCGAAGCCGCCATGTTGTGCTGCAGCCCGAGGCAGTGGCCGACCTCGTGGGCCGAGATGTAGCGGATCATGGGCCCGAGGAACTCCTCCGGCACGCCGTCGAGCTCGGACTCCGACTCGAGCTCGATCATCCCGGCCGCGAAGGCCAAACCCGCCAACGAGAGATCGACCGAGAGCTGGCCGCCCATGCGGCAGGCCGAGTTCTTGGCGCCATTCTTCGCGAGTAGGGACTCGCGCGTCGCCACGACTGGCGCGGCCGCCGCAGCCGGGCCGTCGAAGCCCGCGAAGCGCAGGCGCGGATCCCAGCCCGGGTTCTGCTCGAACCAGGCCAAGAGCTCGGGCCCGCTGCTATCGGCCAGCAGCGTGCGCGAGAGCGTGCCGAGCATCGAGCCGACCGCGCGCGTCAGGCCCTGGTTCCAGACCACGTCGGCCTCCAAGATCTCGCCCGTCTTCGGGTTGGAGCGGCTGGGCCCGATGGCGTAGCCCGCCTCGCTCATGTTCCAGCGGAAGAAGTTGTAGCGCGCGTCCTCGGGATCCTTGTCCATGTGCGCGCCGGTCGCGGCGTCTTGCTGGTAGACCTCGAGCGCGCCGGTGATGCCGACCTTCTCGAAGGCCTGGTTCCAGAACAAGATCCCGTTCTTGACCCAGCGCCGATACTTGATCGGGGTCGTGTGCTCGACGTACCAGACGATCGGCTGCGCGGGCGGGCTGAGCGAGAGCGCGGGATCGGCCTTCACCACGTGCCAGCGGTTGATGTAGCGCTTCGGCTCGGCGTCGAAGTCACCCGTGGTCGTGTCCACGTGCCAGTCGTAGTAGTAGCCGACGCGCGGATCGGCCTCGCGTGGCTGGAAGCCGGGCGTGCCCTCGAGCTTCCCGATCGAGTAGGCCACGCGCACGAGGCGTCCGCCCGTCTCGGGCGCCTCGAACTCGACTACCACGTTCTCGGGGAAGGCCTTGGCCTTGGTGAGCGTCGCGAGCGGGGCCTGCAGACCCGTGATCGAGGGACCGTAGCCGCCATTCGGGCCGCCGAAGAGACGCGGCACTTCGCTCACGGCCAGCTTGCCGAGGTCGATCGCCGGGCGCGACCCGCCCTCGAGCGCGAGGATCGGCACCGAGAGCAGCACCGAGGCCGAGTACAGGTTCGAGACGGCGGCCTTCGTGCGCTCGTCGCCCTCGCTGCGCACGTTGACGTTGGGCACCAGGAAGGCGAGCTGCTTCCCGATGCGGCGCCAGCTGCCGTAGTGCGTCGGGCCCATCACACCGGCTTCGGGATCGCCACTCGTGATCGTGCAGGCGATCATCAGCTCTTGCGCTTCGAAGCCGGCCGGCAGGACCGCGACCAGGCGGCCGGTCTTCTTGTCGGAGTAGAGGTCGTAGAGCCCGGGCGCGCCGTCGTTGGTGGAGACGACCTTGGTCAAGCCCTCGATCGCGGTCTCGAAGGCCGGGAACTCCTCGGGCTTCGGCTTCGGCGCCTCGCTCACTTGGGCGAAGGGCGCGGGCGTCAGCAGCAGGGCAGCGGCGAGGCTCGCGACGGCCTGGAAACGGCGGGGATGGCAGGTGTGGTTCATGGTCTTCTGGGGCGCGGACAGGCGAAGCTCGGATGAAAGCTCGAGCTGGGTCCTGTGCGCGAGCTCCAGTCGTACCAGAGGTTCGCGGCGGCGTGTGTCCCCAGGCCGTAAGAAGGCGCGCTCGAACGAAACTGTTTCGGCGCGCGGGCGAGCGCTCGCCGAAGGCGACACGTGAGGTCGCCTTCGGTCTCCTGCGAGCTGTTCGCGAGCGCCTGCACCACCCGCGTGCTCCTGTCCATCTGCGGCGCCGATGCCGGCGGCTGGAAGCGCTCGTGGAGCACGCGCGGCGTGAGGCGCAGGGGCGCCGCCTGGAGCGCGAGCACGAGCGCAATGGATGGGCGCCCAGCTGCGGCCATGGAATGGCGGGCGTCAGGTCGAGACACTGGGCGAGTCGGCTCGGACCCGAACGCCATGCGCTACTGGTGGGTCAACCAGAACCAAACATATCGCCAGGAAGTGGGCGGGGGGTACCTCTGGTCACCGAAGCGCAAGCAGAACGGCCAGGTGAACCCGTTCTACGAGTTCATGCGCGAGGTGGCTCCAGGAGATCTCATCCTTTCCTTCGCCGACACCCGCATTCGCGCCTTCGGAATCGCACGCTCGCATGCCTACGAGGCGCCCAAGCCGGCCGAGTTCGGGAGCGCTGGACGGAATTGGGACAGGATCGGCTGGCGCGTCGATGTCGGGTTCAAGGAGTTCTCCTTCGTCTTCCGGCCGAGCGCGTGGATCGAGCATCTGAGGACACTGCTTCCGGCCCGCTACTCCCCGTTGCTGCGCGATGGTCGGGGAGTCCAGGCCGTCTATCTGACGGAGCTGTCGCGTTCGCTTGCTCTCGCGCTCGCCGACCTTCTGGGCAGCGAGGTAAGCGCTCTTGCGCGGGTGGAGAGCGTGGCCGAGAGCATGCTTCCCCTTGCGACTCCGGAGATCGCCCTCTGGGAAGAGCACCTGCGCGAGGCGATCGAGCTCGATGGCAACATCGAGCGAACCGAGAAGGAAGCGCTCGTGCTCGCGCGCAGGGGACAGGGACTGTTCCGGGCTCGCGTCCAAGAGTTCGAGAAGCGCTGCCGTGTCACGGGCGTCGAGCGCCTCGAACACCTGCGCGCCAGTCACATCAAGCCCTGGAGGGACAGCTCGAACGACGAGCGTCTGACCGGAGGCAATGGCTTGTTGCTGACGCCTTCCATCGACCACCTCTTCGACAGGGGGTTCCTCTCTTTCCGGGGCGACGGACGGCTTCTCGTCTCCCCCGTGGCACATGCCGCGTCACTGCAGAAGATGGGTGTGCCAATCGATCGAGACGTCGATGTGGGACGGTTCTCGGAGCAGCAGGCAGGCTTCCTGGAGTATCACCGCGACGAGGTCTTCCTGAGATCACGCAAGGCCTAGCATCTCGGTGAGACGGACCGACGAGCGTGACAGCGCAGTGGCGAAGCGCGCGAAGCCGCAGCGGGGCTGGCCAGCACCGACTGGAGCGCTCTCATGGGCCGCGCGATCCGGAGGTCGGAGTGGTTGTCGCAGGGGGGAACGCGAGGTCGTCCAGCGGGACGCTGCACTCGGGGAGGACTCGTTCGTCGTCACTCCCCGGGTTTCGGGATCGCGCGCGACCGCGCCCCCCGCTCGCGCCCTTCTGGCTACCTGCGTCGCAAGCCCCGCGTCGGTGCGCTCTGCAGGTTGCTGCCTGGAACGAAGACCACGCCGACGGGGGACGTGCCCACGTTCACGGTCCGGAGGACGACGTTCGTGGACGACTCGACCACCGCCACGCGGTTCTGGCTCGGGACCGCGACGTAGGCGCGGGTGCCGTCCGGGGTGATGGCCAGGCCGGCGGCGGAGGCGCCGGCGTTGGCGCCGGAGATGAGGGTGTTCGCCGAGAGGTCGAGCCGCGCGACCCACGGGCTCGGCAGGTAGCCGGCGCCGTACCCGGTATCGACGAAGGTCGAGGGCGTCGAGACGTGCGCGCGCGTTCCGTCCGGACTGACGGCGATCGAGGTCGGCAGCGACCAGGTTCCGATGACGTTCGTAGCCGTCAGGCTGGACGCGTCGAGCACCGTCACGGAGCCGTAGAAGTTGAAGTCCCCGTACCCGAACGCGGTCGGCACGTAGATGCGCGCTCCGTCGGGCGAGAGCGCCAACCCGGTCACGCTGTTGCCGGCGTAGACCGAGTCCACGATCGTCAGCGTGGCGGTGTCGATCACCACGAGCTCGCCCCACAGGACGTAGGCGCGGGCTCCGTTCGGGGAGACGGCGATGCCGTTGATGCTGCCCGCGGCCGGGGCTCCGGCAGCGACCGTCGCCACCAGGCTGCCGAGGCTCGTATCGATCACCGAGACGAGGCCGTTCGCGCCGCCCACGTAGACACGCGCGCCGTTCGGCGCAACCGCCGCCACGGCCGGCCCGTCGCCGACCGCGATGGTCGCGAGCAGCGAGTGGGTATCCGTGCGCAGCACCGAGACCGAGTCCGAGCCCGCGTTCGGGACGTAGATGCGCGCCCCATCCGCGGCCGCGGCCGGGCGGCCGGGGTTGATGCCGACGGGGATCGTCGCGACCACGGTGTCGGTGGCGGTGTCGATCACCGAGACGTTGTGCGAGCCCGAGTTCGTGACGTAGGCGCTCTGCGCTTCCAGTCGTGCGGCGCTCAGCGCTAGAGCCGCGGGAAGGAACGAGAGCATCCAGTGCTTCCGGAGCGAGATGGAGAGGAGACTCGAGCGCTTCATTGGGGGGTGTTCTTGCTGGGACGGGTCTGGGACGGCTCTTGTTGGGCCCCTCGGCCGTCAGCACGAGCACCCTGCCCGTCCGGCGACGGGCGTTCTTGGGTGCAGTTGCGCGGAGAGCCGAGAGGGGAACGACCGTCGAGCGCAACCCCGGGGCCGCCGACTCTACCCCTTCTCGGTGGCTTGGAAGATGACCCCGCCGACATCCTCCGTCCGAGTTCTCCTCCATCGATCCGGCCTCTGGACGGGAAAGCCCGGAGCCGCGACTCCCTCGGAGCGCTACGATGCCCGCGTCCAAACCGGAGGGTCACTCATGTTGTGCTCGTCGATCGCGGTGAGCGTGTCCTGGCTGGTCGGCACACTCGGCTCGGCTCAGCAGAGCGAATCGAAGCCCGTGTCGCGCGAGGCGCCGCGCGCTGGCGCACCCGCGGGTCCGCTCGGACTGACGCAGGCAAGCGTGCTCCATACGCTCGCTCGGATCATGCCGCCCGGCGTGACGCCGCCGCGGGTGCTGCCGCCGAGTGTGCCGCTCTCGCGGCCGCCACGGCCGCGCAAGATCAGCAATGCGACCATGGCCCTCAACCTGCCGCAGGGCGCGTGGTTCGGGCACTCCGTGGCCGCGCTCGGCGACCTCGACGGCGACGGGGTGCGGGACCTCGCGGTCGGAGCGCCGGGCGACGGGCTGGGCTCGGTCCGGGTCTTCTTCCTCAATTCCGATCGTAGCGTGCGCGCGCACACCCGCATCGACGCGCCGAGCTCCACGTTCAGCGGGTCCTACGGCCATGCGGTGTGCGCGCTCGGTGACCTGAACGGAGACGGCGCCACGGACATCGCCGCGAGCAATCCCGTCGACTGCGAGGTGTTCGTGCACTTCCTGCGGACCGACGGGACGGTCCTCGCCTCGGTGCGGATCTCCGACGCCCTCGAGCCGCCGGTGTTCGGCGGCGCCTTGGATTCCTACGGCGAAGGCCTGGCCTCGCTCGGAGACGTGGACGCGGACGGCGTGACCGACCTGGTCGTGGCTTGCGGCGTGGGCTCCGACGGCGAGGACCCGCGCTTCTACGTCATGCGCCTGAGGACGGACGGGTCGGTGAAGGGCTACGCGCGCACCTCGCTCGGCGGCACCGGCTTGACCTGCGGGGCGCTGGGAGATCTCGACGGCGACGGCATCCGCGAGTTCGCCATGGGAAACTCGATAGACAGGAACATCCGGACCTATTTCCTCCGAGCGAACGGGACCGTGCGGATGACGCGCTTCTTGGCGACCGCGCAGTACTCGACTCCGATCGTCGGAGTCCCCGACCTCTTCGGGAGCGGCCAGCCCGGCTGGGCCCTCGGAATCACGGCCACGGCGAGCGGCCGCGGCGCGTACTCGCTCGCGGCGCTCGACGCGGCGGGCGGCGTGATCCCGGGTTCGGTAGTCCTGGTCCCGGGCCCCGAGGGCCGCAGCGACCTCTTGCATCCGGGGGACGCATTCGGCTCGAGCCTGGCCTACCTGGGCAACCTCGACGGGTTCGGCGCGGTCGAGGTCGCGGTGGGAGCGATCGGGACGGACGACGGAGCGCTCTCCTCCGGCGCGGTCTGGATCGGGGCGATTCGCTGAAGCGGCGCGCCTTGCCGAACCGTCGCGGCCGCGGCTGGCGTCGAAGCCCCGGATCGCTTGCTCCTTCGGTCAGCGCGCCGCCCTCTAGGAGCGCGCGTGCGCGCGCCCCGAGAGAGTGCATTGGATGCCGCGCGCGCCCCGCGTTGCTCACGCGTACGTAAACGACAGCCTGTCGTCAAGCGCGCGCATCTCTGGCGCGCGCGCTCCAGACTCCAGACGAGTCGATCGCACGCTGGACCGAGGCACCGCGATTCAGTGGACACCGGGCAGCGTGAATGGAGTTCACGTGAGAGCGAGTTGATCCCTACGCACTCGTCGGCCGGTTCGAGTGGGCGAAGTGGGCATCCCTCACGGGCCATCTCCAGCCGAGCATCTTCACGGCCCGATCCGCGTCCACAGTTGTCCCGCTCTTCCCGAGCCCGACGCGCGGGTGGCCAAAGACAGGGAACCCATGAAACTCTCGACAGCTAGCTTGATCGTTCTGTGCTGGACGCCGCTCGTTGGCGCGCAGAACAAGCCAAAGATGGTGGGAGGTCCGACGATCCAGATCACCGACGTCGAAACGACCATGGCCTACGAGCCCGGCGGAGTAGCTATCCGCGGCACGGATCTCGGCTTGGTCAGGCAGGTGCGGATCAATGGGGTTTCGGTCCCCATCATTCGTCGCACCGAAATGCTCGTGGAGATCGAGCCCCAACCGCAGGACCCGGGCTTCGCAAAGCTCGAACTGGTCTCGCCGCTCGGGATCGCCGAGTCCAAGATCGAATTCACCCCGAGCCTCCAGGTCAGCTTGGCGAACGACACGCTGCGACTGACCCAGCACGGCGGCGAGCCCGGCCCGTACTGGATCCGTTACAGCCTCGATCTCCGCCCGGCACCCAACTTCGTTCCTGGGATCTACTACGCCGAGATGCTGAACATGACCTCGCGTCGTTCAGGCTTGCTCGCCAGGGGTTTCTCCGACGGTAGTCCAATCAGCCTTTCCTTCAGGCTTCCGCCCGGATCGACGTTCCCCATCCACTTCCAGAGCCTGTGCTTGTACGAGGAGCCGACCGAGCGCTACTGGAGTTTCTCGAACGCGTTCACGCAGCCCTGAGGAAGCGATGAAGCGGTGGAGACGGATCGCCCGCGCGGCCGCTACGCTGTCCTGGCCGTGGACGAGGGCTTCGTCGATGACTTGCTGGTTCGTCTTGCGCCGCTCGGCGAGCTGCGCGCGCGGCGCATGTTCGGCGGGATCGGGCTCTACTGTGACGAGGTCTTCTTCGCCCTGATCGACGCCGGAGTCCTGTTCTTCAAGGTCGGCCCGCGCACGGTAGAGGACTACCGCGCCGCGGGCTCGGCGCCTTTCCGACCCTTTCCCGACAAGCCGCCGATGCCGGGGTACTACGAGGTGCCGCTCGGGGTGCTGGAGCGTGACGAGGAGCTGCGTGCCTGGGCCGCTCGCGCGCTCCAGGTCGCACGCGAGCGCGGCGCCGAAAAGAAGGCGCGCAAGACCCAGACGCGCAAGACCCAGACGCGGAAAGCGCCGCGCCCGAAGGCCGCGCCCGTGCCGGTCGCCAAACTCCTGAACATCGGCCCGAAGAGCGCCGCCTGGCTGCGTGCGGTGGGCATCGAGACGCGCGCCGATCTCGAGCGCGTCGGGTCGGTGCAGGCCTACCGTCTCGTCGCCGCGGCGGGCTTCGAGTCGTCGCTCAACTTGCTCTATGCGCTCGAGGGCGCGCTGCTCGAGCTGCGCTGGGACCGCCTGTCCGCGGCCGTCAAGCAGAACCTGCGCGAGCGCGCTGGGCGCGCGCGGAGATCCTGAGTCGAGTCGGAAACTGTCGCCTCGTCCGTGCGCCGGCCGTGAGCGCAGGCATCGCCCTCACTGGTTGCGCATCAGCACGACCACGTTGGCGATCTCGTCCGTCAGGGCCATGTCGAGGTCGCCGTCGTTGTCGGTGTCGAGCAGGATCGAGCACGAGGGATTCGAGGGCGCGCTGATCTGCAGCCAGAAGGCGAAGGTCCCGCCGCCTGTGTTGCGGTACAGCCGCCAGAAGCCGCCGCCGAAGCTCGAGATCGCCCAGTCGAGGTCGCCGTCCCCGTCCAGGTCGCCGAGGTCGGTCGAGACCGTGTGGGCCCCGAGGCTGACGTTGGTCACGGCCGAGAACGTGCCGGTGCCTGTGTTCTTCAGGATGCCGGCGTTGCCGCTGCCCGCGTTGGCGGTCGAGGCGTCCAGGTCGCCGTCGCCGTCCACGTCGCCCAGGGTCACGACCCAGGTCTGCCCGCCGGTCGATTGCGCCGTGCCCACGGGCGTGAAGGTCCCGTCGCCGTTGCCGCGCAGCGTGCGCAGGTGCGAGCCACCCTGCCCGGCCACGACCAGGTCGGTGATCCCGTCTTTGTCCATGTCGCCGGCCGCGAGTCCGTACTCGCCGCTCACGCCACCCTCGAAGAAGGTCGGGGCGCCGAAGACGCCGTTGCCGTCGTTGAGTAGCAGCGAGAGATCGTCGTCGTTGCGGTTGCAGTTGACGATGTCGAGGTCGGCGTCGCCGTCCACGTCGAGCACCTGGATGCCGTGCGGCTCCTGGCCCACGGGAACTTCCTGGGGCGTGGCGAAGGTGCCGTCGCCGTTGCCGAGCAGGATCCACAGGCTGTCGCTGGAGGAAGCCGCGATGCACAGGTCGGCCTTGCCGTCGTTGTCGAAATCGCCCGGCTCGTTCGGGCTGCCCTCGTCCCCGATCGGCTGGGGCGTCAGGAAAGTGCCGTAGGTCCCGGTTCCGGTACCCAGGTTCAAGAACACGCGCACGTCGGCGCTGTCCTCGTTGATCGTGGTCAGGTCGAGGTAGCCGTCGCCGTTCAGGTCGGTTGCCGACGCGCCGTAGATGCGCGTGAACTCGCTGGTCGTGTTGGACATCACCGCGTACTGGGTGAACGTCCCGGCCGAAGGAGCGACGCTCGTGCCGAACTGGAACGCATGCCCCGCGCGGCGCAGCGGCGCTCCGCTGACCGCGCGGATCGTGTTAGCCAGGTTGACCCAAACCACTTCGCCCGCCGAGAAGGCGTTGGTCGGGTTGAAGGTCACAAAGCGGTCGTCGCTCGAGAAGCCGAGGGTCCCGGAGGCCGGGCCGCTGTAGCGCCCGAAGACGCGGAAGCTCGCGGCGTCGATCGTGTTGCGGCGCACGGGTTGGTCGAAGAACACCGTGATGTCGGTGGTCACGGCGGCGAACGAGACCGCCGCGGGCAGCGAGCCGAGGACGCGCAGGGGATTCGGGCTCGCGCGCCGGAGCTGCTGGGCGCTGCCTGAATCGGCAAGGGCGCATAGGGACAGGGCTAGGAGCGCGGGACGGAACTTCGCAAGAGTGGTGCGCACGGTGGAACTCCAGGGGATGGGGGCGGGGCCGAGCCGACAGCACGGTGTCGCGCTCAAGCTAGCACTCTGCGAGTGGAACGGCTCGGCGAACAGGCAAGCGGGTCGTGGGTCAGTTGGCCGCCACGCGCAAGACAGGTCCGCGGCTCCGCGCTAGGGTCTCCGCACCATGAAGCGCTTGCAAACCAGTCACCCATCCACGCCACGCCCGCTCTTCCACGAGCTCGAGCCCTACGCGAGCGGCAAGCTGCGCGTCTCGAAGCTGCACACGCTGCACTACGAGGAGTGCGGCAACCTGAAGGGCCAGCCGCTCGTGTTCCTGCACGGCGGGCCGGGCGGCGGCATCGACCCCGTGTACCGGCGCTACTTCGACCCGAAGAAGTGGCGCATCGTGCTGCACGACCAGCGCGGCTGCGGCAAGAGCACGCCGCACGCCGAGCTGCGCGAGAACACGACCTGGGACCTGGTGGCGGACATCGAGCGGCTGCGCGAGCGGCTCGGGATCGAGCGCTGGGTCGTGTTCGGCGGGAGCTGGGGCAGCACGCTCGCGCTGGCCTATGCGGAGACGCACCCCGCGCGCTGCAAGGCGCTGGTCCTGCGCGGGATCTTCCTCTTGCGGCGCAGCGAGCTCGAGTGGTTCTACCAGGAGGGCGCGAGCCACCTCTTCCCGGACGCGTGGGAGACCTACCTCGAGCCCATCCCGCCGCGCGAGCGTGGCGACATGATGAAGGCCTACTACAAGCGCCTCACCAGCCGCGACCGCAAGGTCCGCATGCGCGCCGCGCGCGCCTGGTCGGTCTGGGAGGGCACGACGAGCAAGCTCTTCACCGATCCCGCGCTCGTGAAGAAGTTCGCCGGCGGCCGGTTCGCCGACGCCTTCGCGCGCATCGAGGCGCACTACTTCGTCAACAAGGGCTTCCTGCGCCGCGACGACCAATTGCTGCGCGACGTCGGGCGCATCCGCCACATCCCGGCCGTGATCGTGCAGGGCCGCTACGACGTGGTCTGCCCGATGCGCTCGGCCTGGGACCTCCATCGCGCATGGCCCGAGGCCAAGCTCGTGGTCGTACCCGACGCCGGCCACTCGATGACCGAGCCCGGCATCCGCAGCGCCCTGATCGCCGAGACGGAGCGCTTCGGGAAGCTGCGCTGAACGAAGCGCGTCCGGGCCCGCGTCGTGGTCGCCTCCGCACGTGAGGCTCAGATGGATCTGAGGACCGGTGTGTTGCGCCCACGCCGCTTCTTGTTTGGCTTGCTGCTTTGGTTCCTGGCCGCCGTGGCCTTCGGCGCCACCATGCACGGGCTCGTCGAGCACCGCCCCAGGCGGTGCGAAGAAGGAGGGTCAGAGAACCCGGAAGACCTGCGGTGAATGCATGGCGCCGAGGACTTCCCAATAGCAACCGCAAGGCCCTCGCAGGTCGATCCTCTGCCACTCGGGATCGGCCTCCGCGCCCGCCGCCCACCAACCGAGAAACCGAGGACTCATGAATACAAGGCCCCCGCTCAAAAGCCTCGTTCGTCTGCTCGCGCTAGTTGGGCTCGGCGTTTCAGGCAACGAGGTTCTTGCCCAGAGCCGCGTGCTCAGCCAGCCCTTGCCGCGCGCCGCGCTCGTCGGAGCCGGCGCACGAGCCTTCGGCACGAGCGCCTGGACCGTCGCGCCGCCTGCGAGTCCGCCGCCGCGGACCTTGACCGTCCTCGCCAACACCGCAGCCTCGAAGAACGACAACTTCCGCGCGCAAGGAGGCGGATACTCGGTGTCGTTCACCAGAAACCCCACGGCGACCTACCATCTCTATGCGACCTTCGGCTATCACAACAGGAAGTGGAAGCTTCCGCAGCAGGAGCTGCGGAGTCTCTACCAAATGACCGAGTGCACCCCGACGGGGCCCTGTTACTACAAGAAGGACCCTCGCGATCAGGAGCCGCGCTGCAGCACCGACGCGATCAGCTACTTGTGGAAGCGGGTTCCGTGCGCGAGCTCCACGGTCGCGTGTCAGAACAACGACCGCTGGAATGCGTGGCCGGGGCTATTCAATGTGACGACCTTCCCCACCATCGGGATCTGGCCGCTGTCGGGCGCGAACGAGTGGGGAACGGCCGGCCACCGCGCGATCATCGACCACCAGACGATCAACAACGTGCAGCTCCAGCCTGCGGGCACGAACTGCAAGCCGGGCAGCGTCTACTGCCCGCCCAAGACCGGGCTCGCCGGCACGGTGACGCCGACAGGCTGCGGAGTCTGCGCCAGTGAGAAGCCGTGCTCGGGAGCTCACCCGTACAATCCGGACGAGTGGGCGACCGGCGCAGCCAACGGGAAAGTCGTCCCGTACCGCTATGCGGACGGATCGACGCGATGGTTCATGGCATTCAACTCCATGATCCATAACGACGGCACGGCCAGCGACATCTGGCGCATCCTGTGGGCGACGTCGCCGAACGGCGGGAACTGGACCATCCACCCGGACATCCTGTTCCGGTCGATCTTTGAGACGATCCACCCCAATCATGGCTTCCTCGTGACCGACATGTTCACGGACGCCGACGTGCTCACGGGCAATGACTACTTCTACGTCGTGTTCAACGACGTGGGCGCGAACTACTCGTATCTCGTGCGGAGTGCCGTTGATCCGGTCAACATGTCGACAATTCCCGGCTACACGACTTGGGAGGTTGCAGTCGGCACGATGCAGTGGCAGCCGATCGCAATCGGACAACTGCAGGATCTCCGCGGCGCGGCACATCTCTTCGAAATAGGTACGTCCGAGTTCGGAGTCCGGCAGGCGTCGATCACGCGCGTCTTCGATTCCGCGACGCCGGGGAGCACCTCCCGCTACATCGCGATCGCGAGCTGGCTGAACACGCCGCCACAGCTATGGAGCACGCCGAATCTCTCTACGATGTTCACCTTCGAGAGCAACGTCGTCCTCGACCCTTCGATTCAGCCAGGCGATTGGGGATGGGAGTTCGGCTTCACGCACCACGCCGACAACACGGCTTCGAATCCGCGGACGATCAAGACGGGTTTCGACCTGTGGGTCACCGAGGACGAGACGACCAATCCACCCATCCTTGGCACCGCCGGCCGAGCGCGCACCGTGACGCGCCGCACGGCCGTGCTGACGCCCTGACGGCGCGCGCTGTCGTTGCTGCTACGCTGACGTGGTCCCGGGAGGGCTCGACGGAGACGTGCTCGCCGTGGCGGCGCATGGAACGAGCGCCACGAGTGGATCGTGTACCGGTACGAGCGCAAGAGCGTTGTGGTCCTGGGGGCAGCCCCGAAGGCTTCGTCGAGGCGACCGTGCTGCTCGTGGGCGGCGCGTCCGCGACCGCCGGCGGCATCGCACGGGTCTTCGAGTACGACGGCGTGAACTGGCTCGAGACGGCCGAGCTCGTGGCCGAGGAAGGGCTGGACGTGCCGGGCGTCGCGCCGGTCACAATCGCCGACAGAAACCTGGTCATCGTCGGAGCGCCGTGGAACAGCGAGCGCAAGGAGAAGGGCGGGGCCGTCAGGGGCGGAGCACGTTGAGTTCACCGGGCACCAGCGCGATCGAAACCCGCGCGACCTCACGCGCGCCGGACCATAGCACCAGTTCCCTCGCGAGGTCGTTCACCAGGTACTCCGGCGAGCGCTCGCCGGCCAGGGTCGCGTCCAGGATCGGCGCGTAGACGCCGCGGCTGGCCGAGACGAACTCGAACCGCTCTCCGGGCTCCGCGCAGAACGAGAAGCGGTCGAAGTCGGCGGCGCCACGCTCGACCACGACGCGACAGGGGCGGCCGACGACGAGCCGGAGTCGGTCGAGGTTGCGTTCCTGGTCGAGCTGGACGTGGCGCGTCTGGAGCGCGGGTCCGAGGATCGTCAGGACGGCCTCGTGGCGCGCGACATCGGTCAGCACGAAGGCTCCGCTCTCGTCCACGGCCACCTTCGTGCCTGCGAAGTGCGACACATATCGCCTTCCGTCTGGCATGCGCACGTCGAGGCGCGGGTACGAGCGCGCCACGAAAGCCTCCGTGATCGGCCCGCCGTCCCGGCCGACGACGACCCCGCGTACCTCGGGCCAGCAGCCGTCCGGCGGGAACTCGAGGAGGACGTCGCTCTGGCCCGGGTGGAGCGGCTCACTCGCGAACCACTCGCGCGTCTCCAGGTCGGCAAGGCGAACGACGTAGGCGCGATCCTGCAGCCCTCGCAGGCGAAAGCGCCCCTCCGCGTCCGTCACCGTGGCCTCGATCGAGCCCCCGTCCTGTGGCCCGCCCATGACGTGCTCGGTGAAGATCGGAGGCTCGCCGCGCGGCGGCAGGACGAGCGCTGTGGGGGCAGGCAGCCAGACCGTCGCGTTCGAATGAGGGGTGCCGTCGGGCCGAAGGACGACGCCTTCGAGGGTGAGCGCCGGGGCCTCGAAGACCAAGTCGATGTCCGATGCCGCTTCGCCTCCGCACGTGAGACTTAGATGGAGCGGCTGAAAACCGCGCGCTGCGGCCCGCAGCGTCCCCTTGCGCCCGGGCGAGTTCGCCCCGGACGGGCGCAGCCGGAAGCGACCCTCCTGGTCGCTGGTGGCCGTGCTGGTCCAATCGAAGGAGAGCACGACTCCGGCCAGCGCTTCCCCGCGCGAATCGCGGGCGCGCCCGGTGAAGGCGAGGCCCGGCGCCTCCTCGCTCAACACGACCTCGAGCGCGTCGAGCGGAGGGACGAGCGAGTCGAGGCGCTGCTCGACGGGCTCGTACCCGTCCAGCTCGAAGCGCAGGAACACGTCGGGCAGGTCGGCGAGGCAGGAGAACTGGAAGGAGCCATCGCCTTCGGTGAGGGCGCTGGGTTCGTACGCGAGGCCGCCCGGGAAGCTGCTCTCCGATCGGACCAGGCGCTCGGGCAGCTGCGTCTCGACGCGCACGGAGCTCAGGGCCTGCCCGTTTCGATCGAAGACGCGCCCGGCGACGCGGCGCGCCCGCGCGACCTGCACCCTGGCCGCGGTGATCGGGGGCAGCTCGAGCGCGACGGAAGTGGTGACGAGGGTCCACTCGTCGTCCGCGACGTCGATCCAGCCCGAGGTGCGGGGTGAGGGAAGGACGAAGGTGCCGTCGGGGCCGCTGGATAACTCGCTCGAATCGAGGTTGTCCTCGCCGGCGGGCGTGGAGACCTCCTGGTAGCCGTCGAACCCGGCGTTCGCGTGGTCGTTGAAATAGCGCCGATCCGACTCGGTGAGCGGCTCGAAGCGGAGCCGCAGGTCGGGCACGGGTACGCCGTCCGGGTCGACGACGAGCCCTGACCATGTCCCGGCCTCGGTCGAGAGAGCCGGGCCCGCGGAGGTCGGCGCGTCCGCCGGTGCACCGCCGAGGACCGCGACTCGCCCCGGTTCGGCGCGCGGGGCCGTGCCGGGGAGCCGGAACTCGTCGGAGGCCGCCCCTGGCAGATGGGCAGGCGCGAGATCGACTGCCCGAGGAGCATGCTCCGGACCGGAGCGGGAAAGCCAGGAGCGCGCACTCGCGGCCACCAGCACGAGCCCCGCGGCAGCCCAGGCCCACTGCACGGGACGGCGCGCCGCGCGCGGCGACCGCGGATGATCCGGCCCGCTTCCAGTGCCGACTCCCTGACCCCCGCGAGCCTCGCTGCTCTCCGTGGCGCGCTGGAGCAAGAGCGCCCAGCCCCCGAGACCTTCGTAGCGCCGGTCCAGACGCTCGCGGAGTTTGCCGTAGGCGCGATAGAGCCACGAGTTGACGGTCTTGACCGGCACGTGCAGGTGCGCCGCGATCTCGGCCGGCAAGAGACCGCTCTGGTGACGCAGGAGAACGACGTTTCGGTAGCGCTCCTCCAACGCCTGCACGTCTCGCTGGAGCTCGTCCTGTAGCTCGCAGAGCTCGAGCGGCTCTCGCGGGTGCTCGGGCCGATGCTCCGCCAGCGCCCGGGCTTCGTGATGGCGGCGCAGGGCGTCCAGCTCACCCAACTTGCGGGCGCGGTTCACGAGCACTTGCCGCAGCCATGCCCGCAGCGAGAACTCGGCGGACTGCCGCGGCGGCCCCCTGTGCAGGGCCGCGACGAAGACGTCCTGGACGCAGTCCTCCGCCTGGCTCGGATCGCGCAAGAGCACTTGCGCGAGCCTGCGGAGCCACGCGCGGTGCGCCTCCAGCTCATGCGGATCCAGATCCGCGTCGTCCCTTTTCTCCATGGCTGCCGCGACTGCCGCGCGCGAGTCCATTAGACCAGCGGCGCTCTGCATTGTGCGGAAAAGTTGCGGTGAGTTCGGCGCCCCGCGGACTCGATGGATCCACGACCGAGGGCAGTTCGAAACGTCACCAGCGTCCATCTGCCTCATCCTCCGCCGAGAACGCCAGAGATCTTCGTGTGTTGAGAACTTCTGAGAATCGGCCGTCCCTTTGTCCGGGTGCTGGTCTCTCGTCGCACACGAGCTGAAGAGGTCCCCATGAAACGTCGTCACGCTCTCAACTCGATCCTGCTCGCGGCCATCGGTGCCTGGAGCCCCTCGGCACAGCTAAACACCGGCACCAAGCCGAACATCCTGCTCATCGTGCTCGACGACCTCGGAACCGAGAAGCTCTCGTTCTACGGCCAGAGCACGAGCTACCCGCCGACGCCGAGGCTCGCGGAGTTGCGCGAGCAAGGCATCCTCTTCACGCACGCCTACGCGAACCCGGTGTGCGCCGCGACACGCGCAATGCTCCAGACCGGGAGGTACACGTTCCGCAACGGTATGGGCACCAATCCGGGAGACCTGCTCACGGTGAACTCCGACGAGGTCACGATCGCGGAAGTGCTGAAGGCCGGCTTCTCGGGCAGTCCGCTCAGCTACCGCTGTGGCCTCTTCGGGAAGTGGCACCTCTCCACGACCGATCGCGAGCACGCCTGCGCCAATGGCTACGACGTGTTCATCGGGCCGATGGCGAACAACGCGAATCACTTCTACTGGCGCAAGGTCACCGACACGCCGAGCACCGCCGCGACCGGAGTGTTCGTGGGCGACGAGAAGCACGGCCCGTTCGACACGACGACCTACGATGCGAGCGTGGTCCGGGCCGCGGCAGTGGACTGGATCACGGAGCAGACGGGCCCGTTCTTCGCCTGCGTTGCGTTCAACCCGCCCCACGCGCCCCTCCAGGTTCCTCCGCTCGCTCTGCTCTCCGCATCGACGCAGGCGCAGGTCGCCCTCGAGGGCTACGAGCCCGGCGCGATCATCCCGCCGTCGGCCCCAGCAGAGCCGGGAGGACCGCCGCCGTTCCTGCCGGACGACGTGGACGCCTACAATTGGATGATCGAGGCAGTCGATGCCGAGATCGGTCGCCTGCTCGACGAGATTCCCGAGGAGAAGCGCAAGTTCACCATGGTCTTCATCGTCGGCGACAACGGTACGCACGCCTCGGTCGCGCTCCCTCCGCTCGCGGGGAACCACGCCAAGAGCACGGTGTACGAGGGCGGCACGCGCGTGCCGCTACTCGTGAGCGGCATGGGGATCCGTGCGGTGAGCGCGACCTGTGACGGGCTCGTGAGCGCCGTCGACCTTTGGGCGACGATCGCGGCGCTCGCGAACGCGCAGGTCGGCACGGTGTTCCCCGGTGGCGACTGCGGCGACGGAGTGCTCGACAGCCTGAGCTTCCGTCACCTTCTGAGCGATCCCGCCGCGGCCAGCCAGCGGGAGAGCGCGCTGGTCCAGCTCTTCGCGCCGGTGGGCTGCTACGAACCGAACCCCTTCGTCCCGGCCGCCAAGTCCACCCACAACCGCGGCATGACGGACGGCCGCTTCAGGTACATCCGAGCGTGGAACGCCATCGCCAGTGCCTACGAGGAAGAGGCCTACGACCTCGCGCTCGACCCCTACGAGACGCTGGACCTGTTCCCGAACATCGATTCGCTGCCCCCGGCGGATCACGCCGCCATCCTCTCGCTCCAGGAGTCGACCATCGAGCTCTCCGGGAACTGAGCACGTGCCCCCGCTCCCCATCGCCGTGGATCCTGCGTCCTCCTCGGGATCCAAACCCGTGACGCTGCGCGCGGCGAAGGTGCTCTTCCGCGTTCCCGAGCCGCACCAGGGTGGCGTCGATCTCAACGGAGACGGAGACGCGTTTGACGTGCTCCTTCACGCGTTGCTCGACGTGCCGCACTGACCAAGGGCCAGGCCGAAGTGCGTCGGCGAATGACTGGTGAGCGACAGAGCGTGCGGAAGTAGAAGGGGAAGAGCGGGAGCCTCCGCGCAAGCCTGCGGGTTGCGTCGGCGCGCCTTCCATCGACGTCGATGGCGCGCGAGCCCCGGCCTCAGCTTCCGCGCTCCAGCACGACGGACAGCCATTCGGGCCCGTAGAGCTGCACGTTGCAGAGGCGCAGTCCGAACTCCGGAGCCAGGAGGGGGCGGTTCTTCGTGTGCTGGTGGCAGAAGACCAGTTGGCCGTCGTGGATGTCGATGTCGGTCTTGTGGAACTGGTCCCAGCCCTGGCGCGTGCCCTCGCACGTGGCCACCTGGATGATGACTCTTCCCCCAGGCACCAGCTTGCGTGCGAAGTGGCTGACGACCTTCTGGGGATCCTGCGTGTGGTCGAGGGCGTTCTGCGTGTAGATCAGGTCGAAGGCGGCGTCCGGGACCAGCGTGTCGAGCTGCTCGGCGAAGGCCGGGATCTCGA
Organism: Planctomycetota bacterium; assembly: GCA_013140785.1. GTDB lineage: Bacteria > Planctomycetota > UBA1135 > UBA1135 > JABFRZ01. The sequence continues at coordinate 21,460 of JABFRZ010000253.1, forward strand.
GCGCGCAGCGGATCTTGGGGAGCGAAAGGTAGCCATGCCGCGCCAGGACCAGCGCGTACATCTCGAGCAGCGGATCGACTCCGGTCAGGGTCATCTCGCCGGCGAGGGCGCCCCAGCGCAGGACCGAGATGGGACCGCAACCGACGTCGATCACCCGCCAGGGCTCAGCCCGGCGCGGCATCCCCTCGAGCCCCCAGGTCGGATAGAACTGCTGGCACTGCGCCGCGCTCAGCCTTTGCAGGGTCGGCACCGGGTGCGATGTCGGCTTGCCATCCCAATCGTTGGTTCCGCCGAGCTCGTAGTCGAAGTAGTTGACCTCGCGGTACAGGTCGTATTCCAGTCCGCCCTCATCGGGCAGATTCGGCTCGATCAGGAGCAGACCGATCCGCTCGCAGTACTCGCGGATGATCCGCAGGGCCTTGGCGTTCTGGACGAGCGCCAGGCATGCGTTTGCCGATTGGTCCTTGGGATCGACGGGGACGCCTTCGCGGAGCGGCCAGTAGGAATCGACCGAAGCCCATTCGCTCCACGGCTCCAGGACGGAGCGGCAGGTGCGCTCCGTGTACCGCACCGGATCGTCGGTGACGACCGCGATCCGATAGCGGTGCCCGCGCTCACGCGCACGCCACAGCCGAAACGCGCACAGCATCAACAGGTTGGGTCCCATGGTTTCAATTCCGGGCGGCCGGGCCCTGCTCACGGTGGTTCTCCAGCGCAGCCTTCATGTTTCGTCCGCCGAGCGGCCTGGCTAGGGGCTGTGTCGTGCTCACGGCCGGATTGTAGGCACCGAGCGCCGCAAGACGCACCCCACGAAGACGAGCTAGTCGAGCCACTGCGGGCCTGGCGACGTGCGAGGTCAGGACCGTGCCGTGGCAACGCTGCTACAGTGCTCTCGCCCAAGCGCCCTGTCCAAGGGCCATGAGATGCACACGACTCCGCTCGCGATGATCTTGTCGCTCCTGTCCGGCTCGCCCGAGGCGGGCCAGGACGGCGCAACTCCGGCCGTCTCCGCGAGCCCGGCGAGCGAGCGCCCCAACGTGCTCTTCTTCATCCTCGACGATCTCAACGATTGGGTTGGTTGCCTGGGCGGCCATCCGCAGGCCCTGACTCCGAACATCGATCGCCTGGCGGCGCGCGGCGTCCTGTTCACCAACGCGCACGCGCCCGCACCGGCCTGCAACCCCTCGCGCGTCGCGGTCTTCACCGGCATCGCTCCGCACCGCTCGGGTCTCTACGACCAGAGCCCGAACTTCCGCGACGTCTGGCCCGACGCGATCACGCTGCCGCAGCACCTGCGCTCGCTCGGCTACAACCCGCTGGGCGCGGGCAAGGTGTTCCACAAGCCCTATCCCGATCCTGTGTCTTGGGACGCCTTCTTTCCCAGCAAGGACCTGCAGATGGCGCCCGATTCCGTGCAGCGCAGGCTCGTCGGGACCGTCGGGAACCATTCCGCCGCCGCGGTGGAGGCCGAAGCGTCGAGCCTGGGCGACGGGAAGGTGGCCGAGTGGGTCAGCGCCACGCTGAGACGGCCACCCGAGCAACCGTTCTTCCTCGCGTGCGGCTTCCACCGGCCGCACGATCCGTGGATCGCGCCCGCGAGCCACTACGCGAAGTTCCCGCTGGCGGAGATCCAGCTGCCGCCCTCCAGGAGCGACGATCTCGCCGACGTGCCCAAGGCCGCGTTGGCGATGTGCTACACGCCGCGCGCCGATCCCGAGCAGTCACGCCGCGCCGTCCAGGCCTACCTGGCCTGCATCTCCTTCGCCGACGCCCTGGTCGGTCAGGTCCTCGACGCCTTGGACTCGAGCGCGTGCGCACAGAACACGATCGTCGTCCTGTGGAGCGACAACGGCTTCCACATGGGTGAGAAGCAGAACTGGTCCAAGCTGACGTTGTGGGAGGAGTCCACGCGCGTGCCGCTGATCGTCGTCGCTCCCGGCGTGAAGGCGGGACAGCGCTGCGTGCGTCCCGTTAGCCTGCAGGACCTCTATCCGACGGTGATGGAGCTGTGCGGGCTCCCGCCGGTCGCAGGGATCGACGGACACAGCCTCGTGCCCTTGCTGGAGGATTCGAGCGCGGTCTGGGAGCGACCGGCCCTCACGACCTGGGGTTTCCAGAACCACGCCGTGCGCAGCGAGCGCTGGCGCTACATCCGCTACGCCGACGGGAGCGAGGAGCTGTACGACCACGAGCAGGACCCGAACGAGTGGACCAACCTCGCCGGCGATCCGCGCCACGCTCCGGTGAAGCTCGAGCTGTCCCGCTGGTTTCCCACGGAGAATGCAGCGGACGTCAAGGCAGCCAAGGCGAAGCGCGCGGGAACCACGCGCGAGCGCCCGGGACGGTAGAGCTCGGGAGTCGCGCGTCGGCTTCAGCGCGGAGCGAGCGCCGGTGGTTCCTTGCCGCCGGTCGTGCGCCACCAATCGAGCGCCGCGGCACGGAATGCCGCCATGCGCTGATCGACTCCGCTCTCGCCGATCTTGCTCAGCGCCAGATCGTGCAGCTCGAACGGGTCCTCGGCGAGGTCGTACAGCGCCTGTTGTCCGGCGTGCACGGGGCCGATCGTCCGCAGGAAGAGGATGTACTTCCAACGCTCGTCGCGCGCATACAGGGCATAGGCGGCGTCCTCGGGCGCGCCCTCGAGGCCGCGGTCGTAGGCCACGCCGAAGAGTCGCTCGCGCACGGGCCCCGCGCGGCCTTCCAGCCAGGGACGCAGGCTGTGGCCCGGCGACTCGCCGTCCAGCGACGCGCCGGCGTAGTCGAGCAGCGTGGCCGTCACATCGACGAGATCCACGCGCGTATCCACGCGCTGGCCGTGCGTGGATCCGGGCGGCGCGACGAGCAGCGGCGAGCGCACGCCCTTCTCGTGCGGCGAGTTCTTCGAGGGCAGGCTCGACGACCAGCCGTTGTCTGCCAGGAAGACGATCAGCGTCTCGTCCCGCTCTCCGAGCTCCTCGACCTTGGCCAGCACACGCGCGAACTCGTCGTCCAGCCACGAGTCCATCGCCAAGAGCGCGCGCTCCGCGGCCACGTAGGACTCCTTGTCCTCGGGCAACCACTTCGGGATCGGGATGGCTGCGTCCTCGAATGGTTGGCGGAAGCGCGCGGGTGGATCGTGCGGCACGTGGGGCAAGCTCGGCGCCCACCACACGAACCACGGCCCGGTCGCGGCGTTGTGCTCGAGGAATTCGAAGAGCTCGTCTTGCCCTCCGGTGTAGCGCGCGAATGACGTGTCCAGCACATCGGGCGCGCTGAAGCCATAGGCGTGGTGGTCGCCTTCCCAGAACTTGCCGGCGCAATAGGTCGCATAGCCGCGCGCGCGCAAGCGTGCGGGCAAGGCGCCCGCGGGATCCAGGTTCGTCGCCTGCTTGTTGCGCAGGATCCCGGTCTGGTGCGGCCAGCGTCCGCTGAGGAGCGTGGCCAGCGCGGGGCGACACACGGGCTGGGCGTAGAGCACCGAGAACGAGAGCGCCGCGCTCGCCAGCCGATCCAGGTTGGGCGTGCGCGCCAGAGGATTGCCAGCGAAGCCCAGGTGATCGGGGTCCAGGTCGTCGGCGATCGCGAGCAGGATGTTGGGCGCGCGGGTGGCACGTCCGCTCTCGTCGGACGCGCGTTGCGCTAGCGGTCGCGAGGCCACCAGCACCACGGCGGCGCCGAGCAACGCGGCCAGGGCTCCGAGCCCGTGGAAGGCCTGGGCTCTTGTCGTCGGCTTGCGCAAGGGCGCAGCCTAACCTCGCACGCGGGGCTCGGCCTCACGAGGCCGCGCGAATGGCTCGAAGCAACGCCTGCACACTCCGCCGCGGCGAATCTCGGGCTGCTAGACTAGGCAGCGCGTTCCGGAGGAGCGCGTCATGCTGAGGAATCCCTCGTCGAAGCGAGCTGTGTGGATCGGAGTCGCGCTGGTGGGCCTGGTCGGCGCGCTGGCCGCGTGGCTCGTGGCCGCGGGCAACCCCGGCAACATGGGCGTGTGCGGGGCATGCTTCCTGCGCGACGTCGGCGGATCGCTCGGGTTGTTCTCGTCCGGGCCGCAGTACTTCCGACCCGAGGTCGCCGGCCTGATGCTGGGCGCGTTCGCGGCGGTGCTCGCGCGTGGCCGCTTCTCGGCGCGCTCGGGCAGCCACGCGGCCGCGCGTTTCTTCTTCGGGCTGTGGATGGCCATCGGCGCGCTGGGCTTCCTCGGTTGTCCGTTCCGCCTGTTCCAGCGCCTCGGCGGCGGAGACTCGAACGCGCTCGTGGGCGCGGGCGGGCTCGCGCTCGGCGTCGGCCTGGGGCTCCTCTTCGAGCGCCGCGGCTACGGCGTCGGCAAGACTGCCGAAGTACCCAAGCCGGTCGGGCTGCTCGCGCACGTGTTCGTGCTCACGCTGCTGGTCCTGTTCCTGCGAGGCGTCCTGCTCGGTCCCTCGCGCGCGCGCTGTGGAGCCTTGCGCTCGGCCTCGGGCTCGTGGCGGGCGCCGCGCTGTCGCTCACGGGATTCTGCGGCATCAACGCGCTGCGCCAACTGTTCCGCGGTCCGCGCTGGATGCTGCTCGGCGCGCTGGCGTTGGTGGGGGTCTACGCGCTGGTCTCGAGCGCAACCGGCAAGTTCCACCTCGGCTTCACGGGCCAGCCCATCGCGCACACGGATCACCTGTGGAACGCGCTCGGCATGACGCTCGTCGGCCTCACCGGCTGCCTCGCGGGCGGTTGCCCCGTGCGCCAGGTCGTCATGGCCGGCGAGGGCAACGGCGATGCCTTCGTCACGTGCATGGGCCTCGTCGTCGGCGGTGCGCTCGCGCACAATCTCGCGCTGGTCTCGAGCGCGGAGGGTTCGACCCCGGGCGGTCGCATCGCGGTGCTCGTCGGTCTCGCGTTCGCGATCGTCTACGGCCTGGCGTCGGTCGCGCGCGTCCGGCAGCCGGCTGCTTAGGACGTGCCTAGGGCCGCGCTCCCGGCGCGGGCGGCTCATGGATCACGGCGTCGATCTGCTTCTGCTGCAGAGCCGCTAGCAGCGCCGCGCGATCGCAATTCGTTAGGCACTCGACCAAGGCCGTGTGGGCCTCCACATCGGCGTGCGCGCACGCAACCCCGGGGACGTTGCGGAGTGCGGACCGCACCCGCTCGGGCCAGATGCCGGGTCATGTCAGGCCGCTCGTGAGCTCGATCGTGACGAGCTCCGTATCCGGCTCGAGCCCATGCATGTGGGTCTTGCAGGCGACGCCGGAGACGCTGCCGAGCGCGAGAGCGAGCGCCAAGAGACGGTTCATGCTTCGATCGCGTGAGTGGTGGCGTGAGTGGTGGGGAGGAGCCCTTGTGCGGGACGACGCCCGCACTCGCGCAGACGCCGCGAGGCTACTCGCGGGCCCGGAGCGCTTCAACCCGACAGGGGGGCGACGCCAGTTCGTGCTTTGCGCCGGCCTACTTCGTCAACTCGCGCTTCAACTACCCACATGAATGACCCGGGCTAGTCATCGCGGTACGACTTTGCGCCACCCCGACAGGCTCCGCGCCAGCTCCCCGGGAGCTCCACGTACGACGGGTCGAGCTCCGCGACCGCGCGGCAACCCAGCAGCTTCAGGGTGCGCAGCACGTCCGCGCGCAGGATCTCGAGCGCGCGCGCCACGCCGGCCTCACCCGCCGCGCCCAGGCCATAGGCGTAGGCGCGGCCGACCAGCACGGCGCGGGCGCCGAGGCACAGGGCCTTGACCACGTCGCTGCCGCGGCGGATCCCGCCGTCGAGCAGCACCTCAGTGCGCTGGCCGACGGCGGCCACGATCTCGGGCAGCACCTCCAGCGTCGGCGCCACCCCGTCGAGCTGGCGGCCTCCGTGGTTGGAGACCACGACCGCGTCGGCGCCCGTATCGACCGCGCGGCGCGCGTCGTCGCCGCTGAGCACGCCCTTGATCGCGATCGGTCCACCCCACGCGTCCCGGATCCAGCGCAGATCGTCCCAGCACACGACCGATTGCTCGAGCACGGCACCGACGTCGGCATACGGCATGGGCCCGGACGCGAGCTCGACGTTCGGAAAGGTCATGAGGCCGCCGTCGCCGAGAAAGCCGAGTAGCCAGCGCGGACGCAGCGCGAGTTGTCCGAGAAAGGGCAACATCGCGCCGATGCGGCGCGTGAGCAGCTCGCGCACGCCGTTGCGCAGATCGCGCTCGCGCAGCCCGGCCACCGGCGTGTCGATCGTGACGACGAGTGCGCTGAAGCCGGCCGCCTTCGCGCGCGCCATGCCGCGCAGTGCGACCTCGCGCCCGCCGGCCAGATAGAGCTGGTACCAGCACGGCCCGCTCGAGGCCGCGCTCACATTCTCGAGGCGGGTGCCGGAGAGCGTCGACAGGATGTACGCGGTCCGCGCCCGGCCAGCGGCGCTCGCAGCTGCTTCCTCGCCCCGCGGCCAGAACAGCCGGCTGCTGCCCACCGGAGCGAGGAGGATGGGCAGCTCGAGCTCGTGTCCGAGCCCGCGCGTGCGCAGATCGCACGCGCCGAGCGCGACGCCGCAGCGCGGTCGCAGGCGCACGCCCTCGAACACGCGGCTGTTCTCGCGCAGCGTGAACTCGGCATCCGCACCACCGTCGATGTAGTCGAACACCATCCGCGGCAACCGTCGGCGCGCCAGCTCGCGCAGGTCGGAGATGTTGACGGCGCGGGCCGCGGATCGATTGAGGAGCATCAGCTCGAGAAGTCTAGCGCCAGGCCTTGCACGCCGCGCGCGCACAGTGTTCCCTCGGGGTGCGAGGGCAGCGGAGCAAGCCTCAGGCGAAGAGCAACACGATCAGGGCCACGTCCGCGATGGAGAGCTGGGACCGCTGGATTCGCGTCGCGCTCTGGCGACTAGTCGAGCCTGATTTCGGCGGCCACCGATGCGCGCCCTTCCGAATCACGACTGACGCGGCAGATCACGATGCGGCCCCGCGCGGCTTCTTCACGCGCTTCACGGTTGACGCGCGGGTCATCGTCTTGCTCGCAGCCCCATTGTCCGGTTTCTAGTTTCTAGTTTTCACCGCACGGCGCGCTCAGCTCTTCGCGCCGGCCTTCTCGAGCAGCTCGACGATGCGCTTTCGGCCTTCCTGGCGCGCGAGCGCGAGCGGGGTCTCGCCCGACGGATTCCACCTGTAGCCGAGCGGCTCGAGGGCGCAGCCGCGCGCGATCAGCCATTCGGCGAGCTCGGTGTCGTCGCTGCGCACGCACAAGTGCAGCGTGGTCGCGCCCTGGCTCTCCTGGTCGAGCTCGACGCCACGCGCGACCAGCCGCTCGGCCATGGCGGGCCCGCCGCCGCCCAGGGCCACGTAGTAGAGCACCGGGAAGTCGTGCGCTCCGCGCTCGTGCACCAGGCGCGGGTCCCAGTCGAGCAGGCGCTCGACCGCGGCCACGTCTCCGAGCGAGACCGCAGTCGGCAGGGAGAGCGGCGCGCCCTGCTCGAGGTGGTATTGCATGATCGCGCGGTTGCCCATGTGGGCCGAGGCCTCGATCGCCAGCTCGTCGTCGGTCGAGAGCGAGAACGTGAGGCGCGGATCCGCGTCCACCAGCGCGCGCACCGCGCCGAGGTTGTTGTGGGAGCCGCCGGTCACCTTGTTCTGGAGCTCCTGGGGCACGCCCGCGAGCACGGGACGCTCGAGCGGCGCGCCACCGCCATCGAAGGCGAAGCGCGAGCGACGATGGTCGCGCGGGAGCCGCGCGCGGCCCTCAGCATCGGCGTCGAGCAGCGCCACACCCTCGGCCCAGCCGAGCTGGGCGGCGAGCGCGCGCGCGCTGCGTCCCTCGGCGTCGAGCGCGGCGATGTGGGCGCCCTTGCGGATCGCGAGGCGCACCAGGCGCTCGTCGCGGCGGCGCACCGCCCCATGCAGGATGCTGTCGCCGCCGCGCTGGGTCGCGTTCGCGTCGCCCCCGTTCGCGAGCAGGTCGGTGGCCGCGATCAGTGCGCCGGAGAGCGTGCGGCACTCCATCGCTGCGCGCGCGGGCGTGAAGCCGCTCCCGCCTGCGGGGGCCTCGTCGGGACGGCAGCCCGCGCCGCGCAGGCGATACAGGTCGTCCGACTCCCCCGCCAGGGCCGCGCCGTAGAGCGGCGTGCCGCCGATCGGGTGCAGCGCCCGGCACAGGCCCGGATCGGCCGCGACCAAGGCCTCGAAGCGCTTCCAGTCTTCGGCGAAGACGCTCTCGACCACGTCGAGCTCGAGTCCGCTCGCGGCCAGCAGACCCACAATCTCCGCGTGCCCGCCGAGGTGCGCGAGCAAGTAGGCCGAGAGCCCGCGCTCGTCGCGAGTGCCGGCGAGACCAGGCT
>JABFRZ010000104.1 GCA_013140785.1 Planctomycetota bacterium
GCTGGATCTACGACGTGGCCTACCTGCGCCTCTTCCAGGGCGACCAGATCCGCGGGCTCGTCAACGGACTCTCGAGCGCCGCCGGCGGCCGGCGCGTCCTGGCCCAGCCGCAGCACGAGCCCGCGGCCGACAACCCACCCTCAGCCGGGCCGTCCGGCAGCGTCACGCTCGGACTCGACGGCTCGATGGCGGCGCTCGTGCCCGCCCGCCGCGCCATGAGCTGGCAGCTCACCGATCCCGCCGGCACGCCGGTCGTGAACGAGCGCTACTGGATCAGCTTCCAGCCCGGCGAGATCCGCACGTGCGTGAGCTGCCACGGCCAGAACGAGCTCGACCAAGCCAACCAGCCGCCGCCCACCAACTCGCCGCAGGCGCTGCGGACGCTGCTGCAGCACCTGAAGACACAGGGACATCTGTAGGAGTTCGCTGAGAGCAGCGGCCGCGTCGAGCGCGCTACGTGCGCGCGGAGTCCGCTCCGGACCATCCGGGAGTAGGTCGCTCTGCGGAGAAGACCCGCGACAAGCGGCGATCGGATCCGTCTACTGCCCCGCGCTCCTGGTCGCTGGGCCTTGGTCGAAGCACCGTCAGGTTGTTTCGGCGCGCCACCTGCCCTTCGGCCCGTTTTCGCGCCCTCGTTCCCCGCCTTGATCCGCACCGCATGCTGAAGCCCCGCCTGCCCTCGTTCGCGTTCGCCGCTCTGGCCGCGCTCACCGGTGCGCGCCAGGGTCCGCCCGTCCCGACTTCGAGGCCGATCCTGTTCGTCACGCAGGTGCCGGTAGTCTCGGACTACCTGACCATCGCCTCGACCTTCGGCAACCACGAGGCGAGCGCGCGCGCCGTGGCGCGCGGCGGCGACCTGTGGATCCGCTACGCGGACGGGACTCTGCGCAACCTGACGGCCGCGGCCGGCTTCGGTACGCCCGCGGGCTTCCAGGGCGCGAGCTCGATCGCCGTGCGCGAGCCGTGCGTGCACTGGAGCGGCACCAAGGCCGTCTTCAGCATGGTCGTGGGCGCGCCTACCGCGCCGAGCGACGCCGACTTCCGCTGGCAGCTCTACGAGATCAGCGGGCTCGCGCGCTTCGCCGCCCCGGTCATCACTCGGGTCCCGCACCAGCCGCCGCTGCGCAACAACGTCAGCCCGTGCTACACGAGCGACGGGCGCATCCTGTTCACCTCCGATCGCCCGCGCAACGGCGCCGGCCACCTCTACCCGCAGCTCGACGAGTACGAGGAAGCTCCGACCAACACCGGCATCTGGAGCCTCGACCCGGAGAGCGGCGAGCTGTTCCTCATGAACCACTCGCCCTCGGGCTCCTTCAAGCCTGGTGTCGATCGCTTCGGGAGGGTCGTCTTCACGCGCTGGGACCACCTCGAGCGCGACCAGCAGGCCGACCTCGACCGCATGGGCCTTGGCAACTACCAGGTCTTCAACTGGTCCGACGAGAGCCCGAGCGCCGTCAGGACGGGCTCGACCCTCGAGCTCTTCCCCGAGCCGCGCGCCCAGTGGATCGCCTACGTCAACTCCACACCGGGCTACTCCGGCCCGCTGGCCGGCTGGAAGCCGTACCTCGCCGGCATCCAGTTCAACCACTTCATGCCCTGGACGCTCAACCAGGACGGGACGGAGGAGGAGACGCTCGGCCACGTCGGGCGGCACGAGCTCTTCGCCATGGTGCCGCGCAGCCGCACGGACGACCCCAACGTCACCGCCCAGACCTTCTTCCCGCCCCTGGTGAGCAACCCGCGCCCGCTCACCTCCTTCCACCAGGTGCGCGAAGACCCGCTCGTGCCCGGATCCTACTGGGGCATCGACTGCCGCGAGTTCGACACGCACGCCGCCGGCCAGATCGTGCGCCTCTCGGGCCGGCCGATCCTGAACGCCAACGAGATGGTTGTGCACTACGTCACGCATCGCGACACCCAGGCGCCCACGCTCACGCCCGGACCGGATCACAGCGGCTTCTACCGCAATCCGCTGCCGCTCTCCGACGGCCAGAAGATCGCCGTCCACGCGGCCACCACGCGCAAGGAGCAGAACCTCGGCACGCCCACCGCTCCGCGTTCGAGCTTCGATTTCCGCCTGAAGGAGCTCGTGCTCGCGCCCAACGGCCACCTCGTCGCCGGCCGCGCGCTGACGAACGGCATCACGAAGCGCGTGCAGTATTACGACCCGTTCGCGCTGGTCACCTACGACGGCCCGCTGTGGGAGCTCGATCCGGTCGAGGTCGTCGCGCGAGCGGTCCCGCCCCTGACCGCCGAGCCCGCGCTGGAGCAGCCCGAGCGGCTCGCCTGCTTGCTCGAGGGCGTGCAGCCGTCGGCTCTCAGGCAGTACCTCGCGCAGAGCGGCCTCGCGCTGATCGTGAGTCGCGACGTGACGCAGCGCGACAAGAACGATCGCCAGCAGCCCTTCAACCTGCGCGTGCCGGGCGGCGCGCAGACGCTCGGCGCGCCCGGGCGGATCTACGACGTGAGCTATCTGCGCCTGTTCCAGGGCGACCAGATCCGCGGCATCACGAACGGC
>JABFRZ010000143.1 GCA_013140785.1 Planctomycetota bacterium
GGTAGAGCGCTTCGCCCTCGTGCTCGAGCGCGACCGCCTCGAAGCGGCGCTGGGCCACCCAGTGCGCCGGCCGCCAGCGCGCCGCGCGCGCGATGCCTTGCCACTCGCGCGTCTCGATCACGCCGCGCAGCCCGATGTCCTCCCCGACCCGTCCGAGAGCGGGCTTCAGGATCCAGCCGTCGTCGCCGCGCCAGTCGGCGTCGCGCGGAGAGCGCGTCTCGGGCAACAGGGCGCGCCAGGTCGGGAGTTCCGTGCGCAGCTCCGCCCAGACGAGCGGGAGGCGCTTGCTCTGCACCAAGAGCGCCGCACCCGGGTTGGAGATCGGTGTGCGGCTGCCCACGAAGAACGAGCGCCAGTCGCCCTGCGCACGCGTGTTCGGCAACCACTCGGCCGGGAAGAAGCGCAGCAGGAGGTCGATGGGGCCGTCGAACCACGAGGTCGCGGCGCCGGCCTGGCCGTCGCGCCAGAGGACCTGCGTGGGATCGAGCAAGCCCGTCGCGAGGCCGCGCACTTCTAGCGCTCGGGCGAGATGGAGCATGACCTGCCGATCGTCCGTGTAGGCGGTGGCATGCACGAGCGCCACCCTTGCGTCTTCCCCGACGGCGCGCACGACCGCTTCGACCAGGGCCTGCGTCGGGTCACCCGCGAGGTGCAGGCCGAGCATGCGCGCGGCGAGCGCGCTGAAGCCCGAGGCCTCGATGAAACCGCCGGGCACATCGCTGTTCACCTCCGACACCTGCCAGCCGGCGCGCGACCAGTGGAAGTCGAAGCGCATCACGCGCGCCGCGCCGCGCGCTGCTCCTCGGACGCCGCGCTCGCGCAGGCAGCGCCGGATGGTCCGCGGCAGCCCGAGTCGCGGGTGCAGCTCGGGACGCTCCAGGAGCTCGCGCTCGGCTGCCAACGTCTCGCGCGCAAGTTGCTCGGCGAGCAGCGCGAGCTCGCGCCAGGTCGTCGGCTCGAGCGTCAGCGCAAAGTCGGCCAAAACGCACTCGTCCTCGTACTGCGGATCCCACTTGCCGCACTCGAAGACGGTCCGCCAGCGCAGCTCCGCGAACTCCGTGCTCGAGAAGCGTGCGCTCAGGCCGATCGGCGCGCTCACGGCCTCCACGGTCACGCCCTCGACGAGCGCTGCGCCCGTGTTCACGCCCCCACCCCGAAGGCTACGACCCAGGTCGATGCCGCCGCGAGCAGCACCGCTCCCGGGAGGAGGCCGCAGGCGACGAGCGAACGTCGCGGCGCATCTCCCGTGGGGCTCAGGGCGCGCTCGAAGAGGATCGCGACGGCGAGCAGCACCAGCGCCGGCCAGCCGTTCGATGCGAGGTCGCGCAGCGTGGCCGGGGCCGACTCCCAGTCGCCCGCCACCCCACGGGCCAGGACCAGGCCCTGGGCAATGCTGAAGGCGGCGTGGCGAGTCCCGGCCGCGACATCGCGGTCGATGGTGATCGCGTCGCTCGGATGCGCCGCCCACTCGAGCACTGCCCACGACGCGAACAAGCACAGCGTCGAGAGCCCGGACGAGAAGACGACCACCCACCATCCCGGCCCGTCGCCCACGTTGCCGCCGGCGTAGCACAGGCAGAGGCCGAGGAGCGCTCCGGATAGTGCCACGGCCGCGGCCGGGTTGCCGCGCTCCGCCGCGTCGTCTCGCGCACTGATGCCGAAGCGGGGCAGGAACAGCAGCGCGAACCCGAGCCAGGCCGCGCCCAGGGCCATGTACTGGAACAAGTAGGCAGCGCTGTCGCGGACGTCGAACGAAGACCAGCGCTTCAGGATCAGCCACAGGACGCCGAGCGCGACGAGGGGCATGATCGCCAGCGCCCGAGACGGCGCGCGCTCACGCCGCAGCCTCGGGCCCACGCGTAGCTGCAGGTACCAGTGGATCCAGGTCGCGACAGACAGTGCGAGCGAGGCGGCGAGGACCACGACCTCGTCCTCGGAATAGGGGGGTGTGAGCATCGCCCAGCCGAGGGCCACTCTACGCGGGCTTGCCCGCGCCCTTCAACGCGCTCGATCGCCCGGAGCAGCGCAGCACAACTCGCCGCCCAGCCCGGGCAGCCACGCGAGGTCGAAGTCATCTCTGAAGGCGGCGTCGCCGAGCGATTCCGCGAGCGCGCGCATCTCGCCCGGCGAGGCGCAGAAGACCGCCGGCACCACGAGCACGCTGCGCGTGCCCGCGGCGCGGAGCTCGGCCAGCACCTGAGGCAGGCTCGGCTCGGCATCGGTGAGCGCGACCCGGAGCCCGGCGAAGGGGCTGCGCTTCGAGAGAGCCTTCGTGCGCTCGAGTTCGAGCCAGGCCTCGCGCTCGGTGGCCTCGGCGCCGGCGGGGACGACGAGCAGGGTGATGCCACCGAAGTCGCCCTCGGCCAGGGGCAGGCCGCGACCCTCGGCGAAGAACGCGAGCGGCCAGAGTCCCCCGATGCGGAGCTGCTGGACGCGCGCGGGGTCCTCGTCGCCGCGCAGCTCGCTGGCAATGACCATGCGCGCGGCGCGGCCCGCGCGCTCCAGGCGGCGCGCGTGGAC
>JABFRZ010000161.1 GCA_013140785.1 Planctomycetota bacterium
CTCTTGCAGCACCGCCATCTCGCGCTCGGCCTCTTCGTCGCGCTCGGCGTGCTCGCCCGGCGCGGGCCAGGGCGCGCGCACGAGCAGGCTCTGCGGCGCCTCGCCCAGCACCTCATGGAGCGCCTTCCACAGCACCTCGGTCTGGAACGGCGTGAAGGGATGCAGCAGCCGCAGCGTTCCGCCGAGCACGCGGAAGAGCGTCCAGCGCGCAGCCGCGCCCGTCGGCTCGCCCTCCGACAGGCGTGACTTCGACAGCTCCAGGTACCAGTCACAGAAGTCGTTCCACACGAAGCGATAGAGCGCATTGGCCGCGTCGTTGAAGCGGTAGCTCTCGAGCGCCTCGCTGACCTCGTCGCGTACGTGCGCGAGGCGCGAGAGGATCCAGCGGTCCTCGAGCGCCGTCGGGCGGAGCGGCGCGAGCACGTCGGCCCGCGCTCCGGCCAGGTTCCCCAGCACGAAACGCGCCGCGTTCCAGACCTTGTTCGTGAAGCGCTTGCCCATCTCGAAGCGGTCCTCCGAGAGCTTTACGTCCTGCCCCTCGCGCGTGAGCAGGAGCAGCGACAGGCGCACCGCGTCGGCCCCGTACTTCGCGATCATGTCGAGCGGGTCGATGCCGTTGCCCGCGCTCTTCGACATGCGCCGGCCCTTGCCGTCCAGCACGGTCGCGTGCACGTAGCAGGTCGAGAACGGACAGCGCTGCTCCAGCGGCAGATGGTCGAGCAGCTCGTAGCCGGCCATGACCATGCGCGCGACCCACAGGTAGATGATCTCGCGCGCGGTCGAGAGGAACTGCGTCGGGTAGAAGCGCGCCAGGTCGGGCGTCTGGTCGGGCCAGCCCAGCGTCGCGAAGGGCCACAGCCACGAGGAAGCCCAGGTGTCGAGCACGTCCTCGTCCTGGCGCACGAGCGGCTTGCCGGTCTGGGGATGCTTCGAGCCGAGCGCGAGGTCGGTGCGCGAGGCCACCGGCACGCCGTCCTCGTCGTACCAGACCGGGATGCGATGTCCCCACCACAGCTGGCGCGAGATGCACCAGTCCTGCACGTTCTCGAGCCAGTCGAGGTAGACCTTGGTCCAGCGTTCGGGCTTGAAGACCAGCGCGCCGCTCTTCACGGCCGCGATCGCGGGCACGGAGAGCGGCCGCATCTTCACGAACCACTGCTCGCTCAAGAGCGGCTCGATCGGGCTCTTCGAGCGGTCGCTGATGGGCACGTTGTGGGTGTAGCTCTCGCTCTTCTCGAGCAGCCCGAGCGCCTCGAGCTCTGCCACGATGCGTTTGCGTGCCTCCTCGCGTGAGAGCCCCTGGAATGGGCCGGCATTCTCGTTCATGCGCCCGCTCGGCGTCAGCACGTTCACGAGCGGCAGCTTGAAGCGCACGCCGCGTTCGTAGTCGGCCGGATCGTGGCCGGGCGTGATCTTGACCGCGCCCGTGCCGAACTTCGGCTCGACCGTCTCGTCGCCGACGATGGGGACCTCACGCTCGACGAAGGGCAGGCGCACGCTCTGGCCGACCAGGCCGCGGTAGCGCTCGTCGGCGGGATGTACGGCCACGCCGGTGTCCCCCACCAGCGTCTCGGGCCGCGTTGTGGCGACCGTCACGTGCCCGCTACCGTCCACCAGCGGATAGCGGATGTGATAGAGCGTGCCCTTGATCTGCACCATCTCGACCTCGTCGTCCGAGACGGCGGTCTCCAGCACGCAGTCCCAGTTCACGAGCCGCGCGCCGCGGTAGACCAGGCCCTTCTCCCACAGACGCACGAAGGCTTCGCGCACGGCGCGCGACAGCCCAGGCTCGAGCGTGAAGCGCGTGCGCGACCAGTCGCACGAAGAGCCGAGGCGCCGGAACTGCTCGAGGATCTTGCTGCCGTGCACCTCCTTCCATTCCCACACGCGCTTCACGAAGGCCTCGCGTCCGAGCTCGTGACGCGTTTTCTTCTCCTCCGCGAAGAGCTTCTTCTCGACCACGGCCTGCGTGGCGATGCCCGCGTGGTCGGTGCCGGGCAGCCACAGCGCGTCCCGGCCGCGCATGCGCTGGTAGCGGATGACCACGTCCTGCAGGGTGCCGTTGAGCGCGTGCCCCATGTGCAAGACGCCCGTCACGTTGGGCGGCGGGATCATGATCACGAAGCGCTCCCCGCGCGGCTCCGTGTTCTCCGGAGGGGGCGGCGTGAACGCGCCAGAGTCCAGCCAGGCCTGGTAGATCGAGGCCTCGTGGGCGTGGGGGTCGTAGCGCGGGTCCAGTTCCATGGCCTTCTTGGGTGGAGGGCGCACCACTTGAGCGCGCCTGAGCGAGACGGTCAAGGAAGCCGGACCCGGAGCCGTGGGTCTGGCGAGCGCATCAGAGCGCCGCGTCGGGCGGGAGCAGCGGAGTCGCCAGGCGCGCGCGGGCGAGCGTGCAGTCGAGGCTGACGTCGGCGAAGCCGTTGGGCGTCTTCGCGCGGACGACGACGAGGTTCGTCTCGGAGTACGTGGGGTCGGTGAAGAACACGTACGAGCGGAGGTATTGCTGCGGCGGGATCA
>JABFRZ010000490.1 GCA_013140785.1 Planctomycetota bacterium
GGGTGTATCTTTGGAATTCAGCGTGGGTTCATCCTCAATGAGGCCCGCGCTACGGGTGCTGCGTTGGAGCTTGCATCTGGGGTCAGGGGTCGAATTTCCACGAACACTAGGATCGGTGGGTCATGAAGATACAAGCATCACGCGCCGCGGGGGGATACGCGGTGCTCAGTTTGGCGGCCCTCCTGGGCCTGAGCTCTGCGCTCGCCGCGCAAGACGTCGGTTTCATCGGACCCAGCCTCCTCGGCTCGGGTCCCACCGTCGGCAACCGCGCCGTCACGGAGTCCAAGCCAGAGAACAAGGTCTGGATTCACGACAACCGTTGGTGGGGCAGCCTGTGGAGCAGCACTGCACTCGCCTACCGCATCCATCGCCTCGATCCGAGCACGCACGCCTGGATCGACACGGGGGTCGCGGTCGAATCGCGCCCCGACAGCCACAGCGACGCGCTGCGGGATGGGGCCAAGCTCTACATCCTCACGCACGAGTTCGCTGTCGGGGGCAGCCCGGGAGATCCGATCCTGCTGCAGCGCTACAGCTACGCCGCCGGCGCTTACGTCCAGGACGTCGGCTTCCCGATCACGATCGGTGACTCCTCTACCGAGACCGCGACGATCGAGAAGGACTCGACTGGCAGGCTGTGGGCCGTTTGGAAGCAGAACCTGCGCGTCTACTACAGCTACACGCTGGGCTCGGACACGCTGTGGAGCGTGCCGGCTCCGCTGCCCGGTAGCACGACCGATTTCGATCCGGACGACATCTGCGGGATCCAGCGCTTTGGCGGCAACAAGATCGGCGTGATGTGGAACGACAACGTCCAGGCCGACTTCCTGTTCGCCGTGCACGTGGACGGCCAGGACCCTGCGACGTGGTTGCCGGTCGAGGTCGCGTGGGACGGACAGTCCGACGACCACATCAACCTGGCGGCCGACTCGGCCGGCCGCGTCTTCGCCGCCGTCAAGAACGACAACGAGGACGTGATGCTCCTGGTACGCAGCACGGCCGGTCTCTGGGATCGGTTCCCGGTCGTGGACGGGAACATCCCGTCCGAACGTCTGAGCCGCCCGATCGTGCTCCTCAACGAGGTCGATCAGACCGTGCAGGTGTTCGCGTCCTTCGGCGGTGCGATCTACAAGAAGAGCTCCTCGATGAACACGATCGCCTTCGCGCCCGGCGTCGGGACGCTCGTCATGCGCGATGCGGACGGCCTGCTCAACGACCCAACCTCCACCCGGCAGAACATCACCACAGCCTCCGGGCTGGTGGTCCTGGCGGCCAACCTATCGCAGGCGGGCAACTACTGGCATCACGAGGTCGCGGGCGTGAGCCCTGGTCTCGTGCTGAACCAGCCCACGCCGGGAACCGCGGGCGTCCAGAATGCCTTCGTAGTGACGGGCGCCACCCCCAACAAGGCCTTGGCCTTCTACCTGAGCCAGAACACAGGCACCCGGGTGATCGCTCGGCCCACGTGCCCGGCGGGCATCCAGACCGGTCTCGGCCTGCCCTTGATTCTGCTGGGCAACGCGCGCTCGAACGCGAATGGGGTGGCCACGCTGAACTTGGTCGTGCCTGCCAGCGTCGCCGGCAGGACCTACCACATTCAGGTCATCGAAGCGGCCCAGTGCCGAGCCAGCAACCGGATCACCGAGGTGTTCTAGCGGTAGCTCCCAGCTCGTCATCGAGCAGATCACGGCCCGCCGCCTTCACCAAGGCTGCGGGCCGTGTCGCTTCACGGCTCGCCACCCAAGGACAAAGTCGCAGGGAATGGGATCGCGAGGAATCGGAGCGGGATAGGTTTCAGAGCTGCCTGTCCTGCAGGCGCGCTTCCGTGAAGCTGAAACAGGGGTCCAGGGTCGCGGTGGAAGCGATTTCCACGAACAAGAGGGTCAGTAAGGTCATGGTGGAACGTGCATCACGCGCCGCGGGCGGGTTCGTCTCGGCGCTAGGTCTCGCGGCCCTCGTGGGCCTGGGCTCGGCGCTGGCCGCGCAGGACGTCGGCTATCGCGGACCGAGCCTGGCCGGTTCGGGTCCCAGTGTCGGCTTTCCCTCGGTGACCGGGTCGAAGCCGGAGAGCAAGCTCTGGTTCCACGACGGGAGCTGGTGGGGCAGCCTGTGGAGCAGCACCGGGCTCGCCTTCCGCATCCACCGCCTCGATCCGCTGACGCACGCCTGGCTCGACACCGGAGTCACGCTCGATGCGCGCCCGGACAGCCACGGCGACGCGCTGTGGGACGGCACCAAGCTCTACTTCGCCTCGCACGAGTTCGCGGTCGGCGTGGGTACTCCGGGCGCTCTGCTGCTGCTCTCGCGCTTCAGCTACGCGACCGCCACCGACACCTACAGCCTCGATCCCGGGTTCCCCGCGACGATCGGCGACAGCGCGACGGAGGCGTTGGTGATCGACAAGGACTCGACCGGGATGCTGTGGGCGGCCTGGAAGCAGGCGAGCCGCGTGCACTTCGCCCACTCGGCTGGTTCGGACGAGGTCTGGAGCAAGCCCGCGATCCTGCCGGGAAACACGAGCGACTTCGACACGGACGACATCTGCTCGCTGATCCGCTTCAGCGACAAGATCGGCGTGATGTGGTCGGACCAGATCCTGAACCGCTTCTTCTTCAGCACGCACCAGGACGGCGCGCCGGACACGGACTGGTCCCCCGTCGAGGAGGCGACGACCGACGAGTCCAACGACCACATCCACCTGAAGGCCGACTCCAGCGGACGCGTCTTCGCGGCCGTGAGGAACGGCCTCGGCGAGGTCAAGCTCCTGGTGCGCGACGTGGCCGGCACCTGGCAACAGCATCTGGTCACCACGGCTCCGGAAGGATTCGCGCGTCCCATCGCGCTGCTCGACGAGCAGGCGCGTCGGATCCACGTCTTCGCCACGGTCGGGCCCACGTCCCTGGGCGGCGCGATCCATCGCAAGAGCTCGTCCCTGGACGCCATCGCCTTCGCCCCAGGCCAAGGCACGATCGCGATCCAGGACGGGAGCGGCCGGGTGGTCAACAACCCCACCTCGACCAAGCAGAACCTCTCGTCCGTGACCGGGCGCGTGGTGCTGGCGGCCAACCTGAGCACGGCCGGCAACACCTGGCACGAAGAAGTCGCGGGCGTGCCGGCCGGAAACGGTCTCCTACTCGCTCCGCCGTCGCCCGGGCTACCGGGGGTCCTGAACACCTTCACGGTCACGGGCGCCACGCCGCGCGCTGTGGTGAGCTTCTTCGCCAGCCCGCGCGCCGGCTCGCGCTTGATCCTGCCCCTGCGTTGCCCGGGTGGCATCCCGAGCGCGCTCGGCCTGCCGAGGATCCTGCTGAGGAGCACGCGCGCCAATGCGAGCGGCGTCGCGACCGTGAGCGTCCTCGTTTCCACCACGGCCGCGGGTCAGACCTACCACTTCGAGGCGCTCGAGGCGGCTTCGTGTCGCGTCAGCAACAAGGTCGTGCAGCAGTTCTAAGCCGTAGCGCGTCTTCGGCTCCGCGCGGCCCGCAGTCCTTCACCCGACAGCGGGCCGCTCTCGTTCGGCCAACTCACTCGGCCAACTCGCTCAGCCAACTCGCTCAGCCTAGGTGTCCCATGCGGCCGCTTTGGTAGTCGCGGATCGCTTGGTGGATCTCCTGGTCCGTGCTCATCACGAACGGGCCGTGCGCGACCACCGGCTCGCCCAGCGGTTGGCCGCCAAGCAGCAGCGCGATCGTTTCGACCTCGGCCGAGACGCGCACACCATCTCCCTCGAGGTCGAGCAGCGCCATCTCAGCCTCCGCGAGCGGCCGCGAGCCGTTGACCGAGGCCTTCCCGGAGAGCACGACCACCGCCGCCGTGTGGCCGCGCGGCAATGCGGCGCTCCACTCGGCCCCGGCTTCGAGGCGAAGGTCGAAGAGCTCGAGCGGCGAGGAGGTCCGGGCCGGCCCGTTCGCGCCGCCGTGCTCACCCGCGATCACGCGCAACTTCGCGCCGCGGCTCGCGACCACCGGGATCGCCTCGGCGTGGATCTCCTGGTAGCGCGGCGCCCCCAGCTTTTCTCTGCGTGGCAGATTCACCCACAGTTGAACCATCTGGAGCGTGCCGCCGCGCCGCGCGAACTCGCGCTCGTGCTTCTCCTCGTGCACGACGCCCGCCGCGGCCGTCATCCACTGCACGTCGCCCGGCCCGATCACGCCCGCGTTGCCGGCCGAGTCGCGGTGCGCCACGCGCCCCTGGTAGACGAGCGTGACCGTCTCGAAGCCGCGGTGCGGATGCTCGCCGACCCCGCGCGGCTCGTCGGTGGGCGCGTAGAGCGTCGGCCCCGCGTAGTCGAGCAGGAGGAACGGGCTCAAGCGCTCGCCGACCTCGTTGGAGGGGAACAGGTTGCGCACGTGGAACCCGTCGCCGACCGTGTGCACGGAACCGGGGCGATAGAGGCCGAGGACGCGCTTGTCGGGGCTGGGCATGGGTCGCTCGGGGGTGTTGGGCAAGCGCAGGGTAGCGCGGCGGACGGCGACGGCCGGGCTGGCCGCGAGCAGGGGATTCCCCGGACAACAAAGCGACGTCCTAGATAGGATCGAAGAAGGGAGCGGCGCAGTCTCCGCTCCCAAGGAGGTCACGAGTGACGCTTTCCCTTTCCACGCTTTCCCTATCCATGTTCAGACGCGCTTCATGGCCGGGGTGGAAGAAACTGACCGGCCTCCTGCTGGCCTGTGCCTGCGGTCTGGCTGCCAATGCCCAGGGCACACGGGTTCCGGCCGGCCGACCCGTCCTCCGGCCGCACGTCATCCACGTGCCGGCTCAATCGCCGACCATCCAGGCCGCGATCGACGGCGCGCGGGAGGGCGACGTCGTGATCGTGGCTCCGGGCACCTATCGCGAGGACCTCGACTTCCGCGGCAAGGCGCTCGAGGTCATCGGCGTCGAGGGTCCGGCGCGCACGATCCTGCGCCCCCTGAACCCCGGCCCGGTGGTCCGTTTCCGCAACGGCGAAGGACCCGACTCGCGCCTGATGGGCTTCACGATCGGGGGCGGAAGCGGCGACTTCGAGGGTGTTGGAGGCGGCGTCAGCTGCTCGGGCTTCAACCTCGGCACGGTCGCCAGTCCCTACCTCTCCGACTGCATCATCCGGAACAACTTCACGGACCCCATCTTCGGGAACGGTGGGGGCGCGGCGGGCATCGACGGCAACCCCATCCTCGAGCGCTGCGTGCTGCGCCAGAACCAGGCCTACTTCGAGAGCGGCGGAGCGCTGCGCGGCTCCGTGACCATGCTGCAGTGCGTGGTCGAGGACAACTGGGGCTGCGAGGGCGGCGGCGGTCTCTACCTCCTGCCCGGCTCGCTCGTGCGGGACTGCGTGATCCGGCGCAACGCGGCCGGGCCGTGCGGCTACCACGGAGGCGCCTTGCAGGCCCTCGGCGGGGGTGTCTTCGCACCGCTCGGTCCGGTCGAGCTCTTGGGCTGCGTGCTGCAGAACAACTGGGTGGACGAGTACACCGAGCCGGGGGATCCGACCGCCTGCAATGGCCAGAACCAGGGCGGCGGGCTCGTCGTCGGCAGCGGCGTGACGCTACGCCGCTGCACGATCGTCGGCAACTACACCGAGCAATGCGCCGAGACCGGTGGCATCCACGGCAACCCGACGCTGATCGACTCCATCGTGAACGGCAACGAGGACCTGCCCGGAGCCTATTCGGCCCTGAGCTCCTTCCGCTTTTCCGACGTGCAGGGTGGTGCCGCGGGTCCGGGGTGTTTCGACGCGGACCCGCTGTTGATCGACGCGACCGCGGGCGACGTGCGCCTGCGAGACGGCTCGCCCTGCATCGACGCGGGCGATCCCTCCAGCCCGCTCGATCCGGACGGCACGCGCGCGGATCTCGGCGCCGTCCATCACCCGAGGGCGAACGCGCCGCTCTCCGTCGCCTGGCACGAGACGGCCCGGCTGGCGGCCGCGGATCCCGCGCAGAGCCGCCGGTTCGGCAGCGCCGTCGCCATCGCCGGTGACACGGCGCTGATCGGCGCGACAGAGGGCAGGTTCGGCCTGTCGGACGGCGTCTACGTGTTCCGTCGCGTGGGCACGGGCTGGAGCGAGGAAGCGCGGCTCACGCCGAGCGCTCCAGAGACGGGGAACGGCTTCGGCGCCGCGTTGGCCCTCGCAGGCAACGTGGCCATCATCGGAGCGCCGTTTCACACGACACTCTCAGAAGCGAACGGTGCCGTCTACGTCTTCGAACGCAGCTCGGCCGGCGCCCCCTTCCTCGAGACGGCCATGCTCGTCCCCACCGTCCAGCAATCCGGCGAGTCCTTCGGCATGGCCGTCGCACTCGACTCCGGCTTCCTGGTCGTTGGCGCTCCGAACAGCGAATGGGGTCGCGCCCTCGTGTTCGAGCGGGGCCTGCGCGGGTCCTGGCGCCAGGTGGCCGAATTCAACGGCCCCGACGATTACATCCCGAGCTACTACGGCTCGCTCTTCGGTTCGGCCGTGGCCATCTCGGGCACGACGATCGTCGTGGGAGCTCCGTTCCTCGAGGTAGGCGCCGAGGTCCCCGGTCGGGCGTACGTGTACGAACGCGCGGGAGCGACACCCTTCTCCTGGGTCCAGTCCGCCGCGCTCGCGCCTGCGGGGACGAGCGGACTCGGCTCCATCGGGATGTCCGTCTCGATCTTTGGTGACGCGCTCTTCGTCGGCTCCAACTTCGGCGCCTTCGCGTACGAGCGCAATGGACCGGGCCTCTCCTGGAACCGCTCGACCCGCATCGGGCCGATCGAGCCCGTGGCGGTGCTGGTGCGCGGGAACCGTGCCTGGCTCCGGTATCCCTCCGGCGAGAAGCGCGAGCTGATCCAGCCGAGTCCCGGCGCGCCCTGGAGCGAGGTCGCGCGCTTCAGCTCTCCCGCGGGCCCGCTCGCCGCCGACCAGGGCACCCTGCTGGCCGGTGCTCCGGGCGAGGCTCACCCCACCGGCGCCTGCCACCTCTTCACGCGCGGGCCCCAAGTGAACGCGATCGCACTCGATCAGGCCGCCGACGCGGAGCCGGTGGCGATCACGGGGCGGGATCTCGATCAGGTGACGCGCGTGCTCATCGATGGCGTGGAGCAGCCGGTGCTCGCGCAGAGCACGACGGAGCTGCGCTTCCTTCCAGCGCCCCGCGAGCCCGGCTTCGCGGACCTCACGCTGGAGACGGCTGCGGGCTCGCTCGTCTTTCCGGACGGGCTGCGCTCCGCGCCGACTCTGTCGGCGGGCGCGAACGGCATCGGCGGCACGCTCGAGGTCGAGCTCGAGAACGGCGACGCGGGAGCCCTGGTGCTGTTCTACTCGTTCGATCTTCGCGCCGCGCCGCGTCCGATCGTCGATCCGCCCACCTGGTACGGGCTCTGGCTCCGCCTGCTTCCGGGCCGCTCTGGGAGACTGGCCACCGACGCGTTCGGGGCCAGCGGACGCACGGGGCTCTCGTTCGACGTGCCGAACGATCCAGCACTTGCCGGACACTCGATCCACCTGCAGGGCTTGTGCCGACGCGGCCTGTTCGGGCCGGGCCGTTACTCGTTCACGAACCTGAGCAGCGTGGCGTTCTAGCCCAGTCAGGAGCACTCACGGTGTTCTCCACCCCGAGAACACCCTGGGCGCTCGGATCACCCGGCTCCACGAGCGCGCTCACTGCTCGGCCGGGAACTTCGTCTGCCAGCGCTCGGCACGCGCGGCGATGCTCTGGCCGGGCTCGGCTTGGTCCCAGGCGGCGTAGAGCGCGAGGATGCCCGTGCGCGCGCCGGTCGCGGCGCTCGGGAGGGCCTCGGGATGGTGCGCCAGCGTCTCGCAGGCTTTGAGGAGCTGGCTCTCGGCCTCGGCGTAGCGCTCGAGGCGGGCGAGGCAGCGGCCGTAGAGCTGCCGCGCGGAGGCGAGGCGCCACTCGTCGAGCGGCTGGATCCGCTCGCGCACCTCGACCAGCTCGGCCAGCAGCGGCTCGGCGCCGTCCAGGTCGTCGCGCGCGAGCAGGATCTCGCCGTAGTCGGACAGCGAGTAGGCCGTCTCGGTGTGTACGGCGCCGTGGCGCCGGCGGCGCTCCTTCAGCGCG
>JABFRZ010000082.1 GCA_013140785.1 Planctomycetota bacterium
CGCGGCCTTCCGTCGGCTTCCGATCGACGCCTTCCCGGACACGACGCCGGTGCAGGTGCAGATCAACACGGTCGCACCCGCGCTCTCGCCGCTCGAGATCGAGCGTCAGGCGACGGCCCTCGTGGAGCAGGCGATCGGGGGCTTGCCGGGTCTCGCCGAGGTCCGCTCGCTTTCGCGCTTCGGGCTCTCGCAGGTCACCGTCACGTTCGAGGACGGCACCGACATCTGGCTCGCACGTCAAGTGGTCGCCGAGCGTCTCACCTCGATCGAGCTGCGCTCCGGCATCGAGCGCCCGCAGATGGGCCCGGTCGCAACGGGGCTGGGAGAGGTCTTCCACTACCTCGTCCGTGGCGAGGACGCCACGCTCTCCGAGCTCCGCACGGCGCACGACTGGATCATCCGGCCGCAACTGCGCTCGGTGCCCGGCGTCGCGGAGGTCAACGCCTGGGGTGGAGAGGAACGACAATTCCAGGTGGTCGTCGATCCGCACGAACTCCAGAAGCGTGGGCTCTCCCTGGCGGAGCTCGTCGAGGCGATCGAGGCGAACAACGAGAACGTCGGGGGCGGAACGCTCGATGGCGCCGGCGAGTCCGCACTCGTGCAAGGGGTCGGACTCGTGGCTCGGCCGGAGGACATCGAAGGCATCGTCGTCGGTGCCGAGCAAGGAGTGCCCATCCATGTCCGCGACCTCGCGCGGGTGGTCGACGGACACGAGATCAAACGTGGCGCCGTGACCGCGGATGGCAAGGGTGAGGTCGTGCTGGGGCTCGGCTTCCTGTTGATGGGAGAGAACAGCCACGACGTGACTCGTGCCCTCTCCGCGCGCCTGGTCGAAGTGGAGAGGTCCCTGCCGGCCGGAGTCCATGTCGAGCCGGTCTACGAACGGACCGAGCTCGTGGACCGGGTGCTCCACACGGTCCGCACGAACCTCTTCGAGGGCGCCTTGCTCGTCGTGGCCGTCCTGTTCGTGTTCCTCGGCAACCTGCGGGCTGGCCTGGTCGTGGCGTCCGCGATCCCCCTGTCGATGCTCTTCGCCTTCGACTTGATGACGCGCGCGGGGATCGCCGGCAGCCTGATGAGCCTCGGGGCCATCGACTTCGGCCTCATCGTCGACAGCTCGGTCATCCTCATCGAGAACGTCGTCCGCCGGCTCGGGCTCGAGCGCGACGGGACGAGGACTCGCGTGGAGATCGTGCGCGACGCAGCCCTCGAGGTGCGTGGCCCGACGATGTTCGGCGAGCTGATCATCATGATCGTCTACGTGCCGATCCTCGCCCTTGAAGGCATCGAGGGAAAGCTGTTCCAGCCGATGGCGCTGACCGTGATCTTCGCCCTCCTGGGCTCGATGCTGCTCTCGTTGACCCTCATGCCTGTGCTGGCGAGCCTGGTCCTGCCCAGGCACGTCGGCCACCACGAGAACGCCCTCGTGCGAGGCCTGAAGCGGATCTACCGTCCCGTGCTCGACTGGGCCCTGCGGCGGAGGACCGCGGTCGTCCTCGGAGCCGTCGCGGCAGTTGCCGGCGCCGGCCTCCTCGCGACGCGCCTGGGCAGCGAGTTCGTTCCGCGGCTCGACGAGGGCACGATCGTGGTCAACACGGTGAGGCTCTCGGGCGTCTCGGTGGACGAGTCCGTGCGCTATGGGACCCAGATCGAGCGCGCGCTCCTCGCGAACTTCCCGGACGAGATCGCGCGCGTATGGACCCGCACGGGAACGGCCGAGGTCGCCACCGACCCCATGGGCCTCGAGCTCTCGGATGTCTTCGTGACCCTTCAACCGAGGGAGCGCTGGCGAAAGGCGAGCACCCAGGCGGAACTCGTGGCCGCCATGGAAGCGGTGACCGCGGAGCTGCCCGGGATGCGCGCGATCTACACCCAGCCGATCGAGATGCGCGTGAACGAGATGGTCGCGGGCATCCGGACGGACGTCGGGGTGAAGGTCTTCGGCGACGACCTGGCCGTGCTCCAGCAGAAGGCCGCGGAGGTGCGGGCCATCCTCGAGGAGATCCCGGGAGCGGCGGACCTCTACACCGAGCAGGTCACGGGTCAACCCCTGGTCCGCATCGTGGTCGATCGGGATGCCATCGCGCGTCACGGCATAGCCGCCGGCGAAGTGCTCGCGTTCGTCGAGGCGCTTGGCGGCATCGAGGTCGGTGAGCTGCAAGAGGGAGAGCGACGCTTTCCTATCGCCGTGCGCCTCGACGAACGCTACCGCCTGGACGACCGCGCGCTCGAGGACATCCTCGTTGTAGCCGCCAACGGCGACCGCGTGCCCCTCGGAGTCCTTGCGAAGATCGAGCGGGAAGAGGGAGCGGCCACGGTGAACCGGGAATGGGGCAAGCGTCGGATCGTCGTGCAAGCGAACGTCCGCGACCGTGACATCGGCTCCTTCGTGGCCGACGCGATGCGCGAGATCGACGAGAGGCTCGTGCTGGACCCGGGGTACTACATCCGCTTCGGTGGGCAGTTCGAGCACTACGAGCGTGCCCGGAACCGCCTCCTGTTCGTCGTG
>JABFRZ010000132.1 GCA_013140785.1 Planctomycetota bacterium
GCCAGGCGCTGCTCGAGCGCGCGCAGCTCCACCCATCCCAGGTACCCGAGGCCGTGCAGCGGGTCGCGCTGCGCGCGCAACGCCTCGGCCGCGGCCACCTCCTCGTGCGCCCCAGTCCGACGCGCGAAGTTCGCCACGGCCTCCTCGAACGAAACTTCTTCCGCGTGCATCTCGAGCGCCGCCAACAGCCGCGCGGCCTCGAAGGCGCGTTGGAGTTCGAGCGCGCGCCGCATGCGTGGGTTCGATGCGAACGCGTTCTTCACCCACTTGGCGCGAGCGATCCAGTCCTGGGCGTAGAGCCCGATCGCCTCGGACGCCACGCGGTTGACCGGCAGGGATGCGAGCGGATCCTGGCTGCCGAGCCGCGCGAGTTCGAACAGGGCCTCGCCGACGAGTCCGTGGCGCACGCCGAGCGCGGTCATCTGGCTCGCGCCGAGATCCTGGTTGCGTGCAGCGGTGCGGGCCGCAGGCCAAGCGCGATGGGGGAGCTGTAGCCAGACCTCCAAGGTCCCGGAGATGCCCGGACGGAGCGAGACCCGCTCGATGCCCGTGCGCGGACTCTCCTCGCTCCCGAAGGTCACGCTGTTCGCGTCGGGGCGCGCGCGCAGGAGCCGTGCCTGCTGCGCGATGTGCAGCGCGCGCGTCGAGCCGGAGCGCACGCGCAGCGCTTTCCGCTTCGACTGGATCTTGCTCGCCTGGAACTTGCGCCCGCGCGCGGCCTTGCCCACCTGCGGGGGCTCGACTTGCGCCAGATCTCGCAAGCAGAGCGCCTTGATCTCGCCGGGTTCCCAGGCCGTGCCGCTCGCGAGCCGCACGAGCCGGGTCCATTCGGATGCGTCCAGCGTGGGCGGGCGGCTGCCGGCGTTCGCCAGGATCCCGAGCAGCCAGGCCCGGAAGTTCGCGATCGACGCCAGCGGCTCTGGCGCGCGCGCCGCGCTCATCTCCTTCTTGCGCGGGCCGCCCGCCTTCGGGCTCGGCGCCGGACGCGGGCCGAGCTCAACGGACAGCTCTTCGAGATCGTCCAGGTCGTCGAGCGCGAGTTCGATCCACGCCGGCGTCGGCGCGAGCCGGGCGCGGGCTCCGTCCAGGTACGCGGGCAGCTCGGCGACGAGCGCTCCGAGCTTGGCCTGACGTTCCTCCGCGCTGAGCCACCCGGCTCCCGCCGCGGCGCGCAGGGTGCGCAGAGCCTGCTGCACGTAGCTAGCCGCGTCGCGGGTCGGCAGGGCCTGGGCGTCGAGCAGGAGCAGCTCGGCCTCGACCCAGTCCGTGAGCGCTCCGACCGGGGCGCGAACCTTGTGCGATGCACCAGTGAGCTCGAGCCGCGCGAGCTCGCTGCGCGCGTACACGAGCGCATTGCGCCAACGCAGGCCCGAGCCATCTCCGAAGGCGCTGAGCCCGAGGCTCCTTGCGCCGGGCCAGCCCCGCTCGAAGGCCGCATCCGGGTGGCGCGCGAAGAACTCGGCGGTCAGCCCGGTCGTGATGCGCGCCCAGTCGGCGCGGATGGTTCGCGCCCGGCGTGCCGAGTCTGCCTCGAGCGCCGGCGCGGGCGCCTGGCCGGGCTTCTTCTCAGCCGAGCCCAGGACGCCCAGGGCGAGCAACGCGAGGGCGGCTACGATCGTGCGCCCGCTGGGGCGCCGAACCGGGGGAACGAGAGACGTGCTCAAGCTCACCAAGGATGTCACCTTCCAGCGCTCCGTGCGGCTCGAAGCCGTTCTCTCTCGCTTGGAAGCGCGCGTGAACTGGGAAAAAAAGGCCCGCGCGTGGCCGGATGGACCGATGCGCGTGTCGCTCGAGCCGATCCGAGACCTGTGCGCGCGCCTCGGCTCGCCCGAGCGCGCTTTCCGGGCCGTGCACGTGGCCGGCTCGAAGGGCAAGGGCTCGACCTGCGCCCTGGTCGAGGGTGCGCTGCGCGCGGCCGGGGTGCGCACGGCGCTGTACACCTCGCCGCACGTCGAGCGTGTGCAGGAGCGGCTCACGCTCGGCGGCACGGAGGTCGCGGACGACACGCTGGCCGCAGCCATCGAGCGCGCGCTGGACGCATGTGAAGCGGCGGGCGCCGCGGCCAGCGCCGCGCGCGAGGCGACCTGGTTCGACGTGCTCACCGCGGCGGCCTTCGTGGCCGTGGCCGAGGCCCGGGTCGAGTTGGCGGTGGTCGAGTGCGGCCTGGGCGGGCGGCTCGACTCGACCAACGTCGTGCACGCCCCGCTGGTCGCCGTCACGAACATCTACCTCGAGCACACCGCCGTGCTCGGTTCAACGCGCGCCGCGATCGCCGCCGAAAAGGCCGGGATCGTGAAGCCCGGCACGACGGCCGTGATCGGCGCGCTCGCACCCGACGACGAGGCCGCCGCCTTGATCGAGCGCCTGGCGCGCGAACGCGGCGCGCGCTGCGTGCGCGTCGAGCACGCGCCCGAGGATCCCATCGAGCTCCGCAACTCGCGCTTCGCGCGGGTGATGCTGGCGGAGCTCGCGCGCGCCGCCCCCGAGTTGGCCGCGCGCCCGGGC
>JABFRZ010000555.1 GCA_013140785.1 Planctomycetota bacterium
CTCGTCCCACGCGATCCGCAGGTGCTTCGACACCGCGCTCACGCTCGCCTGCTGCAGCCAGTAGATCGCCAGCGCCTCGAACATCGCCGTGAACTGCGAGCCCGGCTCGGCCCACGGCACCTTCAGCTGGCGGATGCCGTGCGTCGGACAGTTCAGGCGCGGCACGCGCGCGTGCACGATGGTGTGGAACTGGCAGGTGTCGAGATGTCGCCAGCTGCGATCCTGATGGTCGTGGATCGGGGCGCCTGCCTCGCACTCCGGGCACACCCAACGCTCCTTCTTCGGCAGAGCGACCCAGACGTGCACTTCTCCAGCATCCAACTTCGTCTCCACTCGCTCGATGCTCCACGGGGCCCTGAGCCCCAGCACCGCCGCATACAGGCTGTCGATCTCGCTCACGCGCGTCCTCGCAGGAAGGGGTCCGCGCCGATGCTATCAGGCCGCTACGCCGCCGACCTCGTGACTTTCACCCACACCAAAGCCGGAAGAGCCGTTTTGCCCGCCGGATGGCGGAACATGGAACTTTCGCTTAGCAGACTTCGAAGAAGCACTCGGAGAACTCAAGAGGCGGATGTGGGAGCTTCGAAGAACAGATGCGGGTTCCTGAATTGGGCCGGATGTTCGAGCAACAATGCCACTCCCCTGATGCCGTAAGGGCAACAACCGAGGTCCGGCCAAGGACTTGGGCGCGCAGGGCCCGCGCGATCCTCCTTCCTCGCGCATCTGCCAAGCAATCCCATAGAGCTTGCTGCCGCAGCTCATCAAGCTGCGGGACTCGGTAGAGCTCGACGTGGCCAACCGCCCGCTGAGAGAGCGGGTGGAGGATCTTCCCGTTGTCACCTATGGCTACGACGAAAACGGCCGGGTCCAGCACGTGCAGCACGGCGACGACCGCGCCTGGCGCTACGTCTACGACGCGAGCGGCCGGCTCGAGTCGGTGACCGATACGCTCGGCCGCTCGACGAACTTCGACTACGACGATGCCGACCGGGTCACCCTGCAGACGCTTCCGGATGGAGAGGAGATCGCGTTTGCCTACGACGCCAATGGCAACCTGACCGGGCTGACCCCGCCCGATCGGCCCGAACACACGTTCGAGCACTCGGGCATCGATCAGACCACCCGCTACGCGGCACCTCCGCCTTCGGTCCTTGGCAGCGAGTCGTCGACCGAGTTCTCCTACAACGACGACCATCAGTTGATCCACCTGCTGCGTCCGGACAACGTCGAGATCCTCCTGGACTACGAAGAGCCCGAAGGCCGCCTGGCAACGATCACGATCCCGCGCGGAGAGATCGCCTACAGCTACAAGCTGGCTGGCACCAGCGGCGCCGGGCTGGTCGACTCGATCACCTCGCCGGACGCGGTGACACTGCAGTTTGCCTACGACGGCCCGCTGCCGCTCTCCGAGAGCACGAGCGGCGCACTGGCCTCCACGGTCAGCCTGACTTACGACCACCACCTGCGCCCTGTGTTCCAGTCGGTCAACGGCGAAACGCCGCTCGGGCTGCGCTACGACCTGGATGGTCGGCTCGCGGGGGCCGGCATCGACAGCCTGCGCTACAACGCGAGCGGGCTGATCGACAGCACCGACCTCGCCGGCTTCACCGCCTCGAGCGGGCGGACCTACAACGCCTACGGCGAACTCGAACAACTCCGCTACCACCGGGCCGCGGGCGGCACGTTCACCCAGAACCTGACCCGCGACCGGCTCGGACGGATCATCGCGCTCACCGAGTCGATCGGTGGCGACAGCGCCCGCACCGACAGCTTCACCTACACCACCGCCGGGCGGCTCCACCGGGTCAAGCGCGGCAGCAACATCCTCGAAGAGTACGCCTACGACGGCAACGGCAACCGGACCAGCGCGAGCCGCTGGCTGGGCTCAGGGGTGGACACCGCCACCGCC
Organism: Planctomycetota bacterium; assembly: GCA_013140785.1. Classification (GTDB taxonomy): domain Bacteria; phylum Planctomycetota; class UBA1135; order UBA1135; genus JABFRZ01. The sequence continues at coordinate 1,910 of JABFRZ010000555.1, forward strand.
ACGTTCGACCAGCAGGACCGCATGACGCGGTACCGCAAGGCCAAGTACGTCTACAGCGCCAACGGCGAACTGCTCAGGCGTACGGTTCCCAATGGCGCCGGCACCGACTCGACCACCTGCACCTACGACCCGCTCGGCAACCTGATCACGGTGCGGCTGCCGATGGCGAACCCGATCGTCACCTACCTGATCGATGGCCGGAACCGGCGGGTCGCCAGGAAGGTGAACGGCACGTTCCAGCGCGGCTGGATCTACCAGGATGGCCTGCGGGTGGTCGGCGAACTCGACAGCACCGGGGCGCTGGCGATCCGCTACGTGTACGGCAGCCGATCTCACGTGCCGGACTACATGGTGCGCTACGGCACCACCTACCGGATCATCTCGGACCATCTGGGCAGCGTGCGGATGGTGGTGGATGCTTCGAGCGGCGCGGTGGCCGAGAGCCTGACCTACGACGCCTGGGGGCGGGTGAGGCACCAGATGAGCCCGGGGTTCCTGAGCCTGGGGTTCGCGGGCGGGCTCTACGACCACCACACGGGGCTGGTGCGGTTCGGCGCGCGCGACTACGATCCGGCGGTCGGCAGGTGGACGT
>JABFRZ010000502.1 GCA_013140785.1 Planctomycetota bacterium
AGCCCGCCCCGGCCAAGGCCAGGAGCAGGACCGTCCAGAAACGCCGGCCCAAGGCCGCGCGCGGCGTGATGCGAATCATGGTGCTTCCCCTTCTTGGGCGGCCGTCCCCACGGCGCCCGACCTTCCGCTGACCCGTTCGGTCCTGGACGCGAGCGCCCTGAAGGCGCGCTCCGTCTCAGAAGTGTCGCAGGCGGAAGGAAGTGCCTGCGCTCAACGCCGGGCGGAAGGAAGCACGCGCACTCCGCTGGGGTGGGAAGCTACAGACGCACGTACTCGAACTCGAAGGGCTGGCCGTCGATGCCCTTGGCCGGCGGCGCGATCCAGCCGGCGATCTTGCCGCGCGCGTGGCACGCGACCATCAGCGACTGCACGTAGGCGCGGTCGGCCTCGGTCGGCAGCCAAGCGGCGACCTTCGTGCTCCAGGCGGCCTCGTCGATCAGGTTGCCGGCGGGGTCGAAGCGCGCCTCCGAGAACATCCCGATGCGCCGGTTGAAGCGCCGGTGGGGGAGCACGAAGCGGAAGTCGACTCCGTTGCGCTCGGTGATCTTGTTGAAGTACTCGATGCCCTTCTCGTTGTCGGACACGTACTCGTCGCGCAGCACCTCGTTCATGGCGTTGCGCAGCGCGACTTCTTTCTTGTGGAGCCGCCCGTTCTCGAGCACCTCCATGGGATAGACGTCCGCGAGCGCCTTGTGGTCCACGGCCAGCTTCTCTTCGTTGGCGCGCCCCTTGAGGCCGGCGCCGAAGAAGTTGGAGGCGTTCGAGGAGATCTCGCCGCCGAACAGGTCGTTGGAGGAGGAGCTCCAGAAGTTGACGTACTTCTGCACGATCTCGAGCGGGATCCCGCCCAGCTCGCAGAGGTCACGGCCGCCGTGCTCCTTCAGGAGCTGGCAGCTGCGCTCGATCACGCGCCCGAGGCCGGTCTGACCCACGAACATGTGGTGCGCCTCCTCGGTCAGCATGAAGCGGCACGTGCGCGCCAGCGGGTCGAAGCCCGACTCGGCCAGCGACAGGAGCTGGAACTTCCCGTCGCGATCGGTGTAGGTCGTGAAGCAGAAGAAGGAGAGCCAGTCGGTGATGGGCTCGTTGAAGGTGCCGAGGATGCGCGGGTGGTCGGCGTTGCCCGAGCGGCGCTGCAGCAGCTCCTCGGCCTCCTCGCGCCCGTCACGCCCGAAGTAGCGCTGTAGCAAGTACACCATGGCCCACAGGTGCCGGCCCTCCTCGACGTTGACCTGGAACAGGTTGCGCAGGTCGTAGAGCGAGGGCGCCGTGTGGCCCAGCAAGCGCTGCTGCTCGACCGAGGCCGGCTCGGTGTCGGCCTGCGTCACGATGATGCGCCGCAAGGGGTTGCGGTACTCGCCCGGCACGTCCTGCCAGGCGGGCTTCCCCATGTGGTCGCCGAAGCCGATCGCGCGATCCTTCTCCTGTGGCTCCAGGAAGATGCCCCAGCGGTAGTCGGGCATCTTCACGTAGCCGAAGTGCGCCCAGCCGTCGCGCTCGACGCTGACCGCCGTGCGCAGGTAGACGTCGTTCTCGTTGTAGTCGCTCGGCCCCATGGCGCGCCACCAATCGAGGTAGTCCGGCTGCCACTGCTCGAGCGCGCGCTGCAGCTTCTTGTCGGACTTGAGGTCGACGTTGTTGGGGATCTTCTGCTCGTAGTCGATGTGGGTCATGGCGAGGTGGCGTGGGCTCAGGTACGGCGGTAGTCGAACTCGGGACGCAGCGGCGTGCCGTAGCACTTCAGCGCCCCCTTCTCGCCCACGGCGTTGGGGCGCTGGAAGATCCAGTTCTGCCAGGCGGAGAGGCGCCCGAAGATCTTGGTCTCCATCGTTTCGGGCCCGGCCGGGCGCACGTTCTGCTCCATGCCGGTGAGCGCGTCGGGCGAGAACGAGGCGCGCTCCTCCACGGCCAGGCGCAGCTCGTCGTCCCAGTCGAGCGCGTCGGGCGCGAAGGTCGCGAGGCCGAGCTTGTCGGCCGTCTCGGCGTCGAGCAGCTTGCCGGAGTGCGCGAGCACGGCCTCGGCCGCGGCCGGCGCCGACAGGAAGCGCGTTTGCAGGCGCGTCAGGCCGTTGGCCATCGCGTAGAGGCCCGCGTGCACGCCGCTGACGCCGAGCTGGACGGCGCCGCCGTCCTTGAGGGCGCCATCGTCCTTGAGCACGTACGTCCGGTCGCAGGCCAGGAAAAGCTCGAGGAACGTGCCGGCGAAGGCCGTGCCCGCGTCGGCCACGGCGTAGAAGCTCTTGGCGGTGTTCTCGACGCGCTTCAGGACGCGCTTGACGTAGTGCGCGACCTCGCGCACGAACCAGTCGCCACCCGCGGCGAGCAACGCGTCCGCCGCGAGCGCCACGGCCGGATCGCCCTCGACGCGCACGAGCACGAGCCCGATCTCGGGCTCGTGGAAGCGCAGGTTCAAGAGTGCGTCGTCGAGCTCGCGGAAGAGCTGGAAGATCCACCAGGTACTGCCGGCCGTGTGCGCTGCGGCCGCGTCCTTCGGGCCGGC
>JABFRZ010000123.1 GCA_013140785.1 Planctomycetota bacterium
CGCCGCACGAGGCCGACGGGCGCGAGCTGCTCGAGGTCGTGGCCGTGCCGGTCGAAAGCGACCGGCGCAGGGTGCAGGCCTTGCTCGCCGAGTCACGCAGCACGCGCGGCCGGGTGGCCCAGGCCGGGCTCGCGATCCGGCACCGCGGCGGGAGCGAGCGCACGGTGGACCTCGAGATCGAGCCCGTGCAAGAGCAGGACGACGACTCGGCCGCGCCCGGTGCGCTGCTCGTCAACCTGCGCGATCGCAGCCCGCGCGACGCGCGCCCCCACGCTCCCGCGCGCGCCGAGAAGCGCCCCTTCGGCAAGGGCACGCGGGTCCTGGTCTACTCGCACGACACCTTCGGACTCGGACACCTGCGCCGCTGCCTGGCGCTGATCCGCGCGCTGTGCGCGCGCCACCCCGACGCTTCGGCGCTGCTCGTGACCGGCTCGCCGATGGTGCACCGCTACCCGATGCCGGACGGGGCCGACTACGTGAAGCTGCCGGCCCTGCGCAAGGTCGAGGCCGAGCAGTACGAGGCGCGCACGCTGCACATCTCGGGTTCCTCGATCCGCTCGATGCGCAGCAACCTCATCCTGCACACCCTGCGCGACTTCGATCCGAACGTGCTGGTGGTGGACCATTCTCCGACCGGCAGCAAGGGCGAGCTCCTGCCGGCGCTCGAGCACCTGGCCGAGCGCGGCGGCTGCACGCGCATCCTCGGGCTGCGCGACATCATCGACGAGCCCGAGGCGGTCGTGGGTCTGTGGCAAGCCAGCGGCGTCTACGACGTCTTGCGGCGGCACTACGACCACGTGGTCGTGTACGGCAATCAAAGCGTCTACGACCCCGTGCGCGAGTACCGCTTCCCTCCCGAGGTGGCCGCGCGCACGCGCTTCGTGGACTACGTCTGCGACCGTTCGGCGCCGGCCGCCGACAGCGACGGAGCCAGCACGGGAGACGCTGACGGTCGCCCGCTCGTGGCCGTCACGATCGGCGGCGGCGACGGCGGCGGCGAGACCGTCATCCTGCCGTTCCTCGAGATGATGCGGCGCTACCGCGCCGAGCTCGACTTCCGGGCCGAGATCCTGACCGGCCCGTTCGTCGCGCCCGAGCTCGCGCAGCGCATGCACGCGCTGGCCGAGGGTCTGCCGGTGACCCTGCGCGATTTCATCCCATCGACCGCCGCGCTCTACCGGCGCGCCGAGCTGGTGGTGGCGACCGCCGGCTACAACACGACCACCGACCTGATGCAGTACGCCCGGCGCGCGCTGCTCGTGCCGCGCGTGCTCTACCGCCAGGAGCAGCTGATTCGTTCGCAGCGCTTGGCCGAGCTCGGCCTGGTCACGTGTCTCGCGCCGGCCGAGGCCACGCCCGAGGGCATGTTCCAGGCCATTTGCGCCGCGCGGCGCGACGAGCCCCTGACGCGCGCCCGCGCCGAGGGGCGCGTCTTCCTGGACGGCGCCGAGCACTTCGCCGAGTTCTGCGCCGGACTGGAAGTGGACGTCCGAGCCTGAGCTCCGCTGCGTAGTGCACCGGGTTCGACCTGCGTGGGTTTTTTTCAGGCCACGCCGCCGCGTGCTACCTTCACGTCGAATGCTCTGGCCTCCGCCGCGCCAGCTGGGTTTCCTCGGCACCTCCGTGTGCCTGCACGCCCTCCTTCTCGGCGCAGCCGCGCTGCTCGTGTTCTCCGAGGGGCGAGCCGAGGAGAGCGATACCTTCGAGGTGACCTGGAGGGCGACGAGCCTGGCGAGCCTCGAGCCGGTCGAGCCACCGTTCGAGGAGGCGCTGGGGGAGCCGCTGGAGCAGGCACTCGAGGAGCCGCTCGCCGAGACCGCGGAATTCGAGCCTGAACCGGCCGAGCTGCCGGAGCCGGAGTTGTCCGAGCCAGCCCCCACGAACGAGCCGGTGGAGGACTCCCTCTTGGCCACGCTCACGCCCACACTCGAGCCCGCGCCCGAGCCGGTCACGGAGGCCGTGCTCGTGAATGAGCCCGTGGCTGAGTCTGTGGCTGAGCCCGTGACCGAAGCGCCGCGAGTCGTGGACCTCACGTCCCTCCCTCCGGTCCTCGACGGAGCCGTGCTCGGATCGGGAGGGGCGCTCGCTCGATCTTCAGCACGCGCGTCGCCAGAGGGAACGAGGAGTCCGGTCGCCCTGTTCGGATCATCCGAGGCGAGCGGCATGCTGCGCGCCGGGGCGTCGAGGACACCGAGTGAGTCGGCGAGCGGAACCGGCGCTCGCCGCCCGCTCACGATCGTGGAGCCGGTCGCGCGCGACACTCCACGGCCCGGCTACCCGCGGCTTTCGCGCCGCGCCGGCGAAGAGGGCAGCGTGCTGTGCCGCTTGCACGTCGGCGCGGACGGGCGCGTGAGCGAGGTCGAGGTGGTCGAGTCGAGCGGCCACGAGCGCCTCGACCGCGCGGCCACCGAGACGCTCGTCGGCTGGCGCTTCGAACCGCGCCGTGAGGACGGCCGCCCGGTCGCCGCGCGGATCCTGCACCGCGTGACTTTCCGCTTGAGCGCAGGTTAGAAGCCGTCCGGCGGCTGCGGACGCGCTCTCCGTCGCTGCCTACTTCGAGCAAACCCTCTCCTCTCCTTCCGCAATGACGTTGCGATCACCCCCCGTTCTCGTCGTGCTGCTGGCCGTGTCCGCGAGCGCCCAGCAGGCCGCCGACGAGCGCACGCCCACGACCCTCGTCACGGCCACGAGCGAGCTCCAAGACTGGATCGAGGCGCCCTACTCGACCAGCGTGATTGCGGCGGAGGACCTGGCGCGGCGCTTCGCGCGCACGACGCCGCAGGCGCTCGCGGGTGTGCCCGGGACGAGCGTGCAAGAGACCGGCAACGGCCAGGGCTCGCCCTACCTGCGCGGCTTCACCGGCTACCAGACGCTGATGCTGATCGACGGCATCCGCCTCAACAACTCGGTGTTCCGCTCGGGCCCGAACCAGTACTGGAGCACGGTCGATCCCTTCTCGATCGAGCGCCTGGAGGTCGTGCGCGGGCCGAGCTCGGTCCTGTACGGCTCGGACGCGATAGGGGGCACGGTCAACGTGCTCACGCGCTCACCCGACACGCGCTCAGCGAACACGACGGGCCAGGGCTTCCGCCATGGTGAGAGGCTGCACTACCGCTTCGCCAGCGCCGACACTTCGGACATCGTGCGCGCCGAACTCTCGGGCACGTGGGGCCAAGAGACCGGCTTCCTGCTCGGCGCCGACGGGAAGTGGTTCGACGACGTCTCGGGCGGCAGGGACACGGGCACGCAGCGGAACACCGGCTACGACGAGTGGGCCGGCGACCTCAAGCTCGAGCACAACCTCGGGCCGAACACGCGCCTCGTGCTCCTGCACCAGCGCTTCCAGCAAGACGACGCGCCGCGCACGCACCGCACGCTCTTCGCCGAGTCCTTCGAGGGCACGACGGTAGGCACCGACCGGCGCCACGACTTCGATCAGGACCGTTCCCTCACCTACGTGCAGCTCCACGGTGAGCAACACGGCGGCGCCTTCGACTCTTTCCACGCGAGCGTCTCGTGGCACGATCAGGAGGAGGTCCTACGGCGCGTCAGCGGCGGCGGAAGCGCGAGCCAGCAGGGCTTCGACGTCGAGACGCTCGGCCTGTTCGCCTACGCGAGCGCGGACTTAGGCCACGGTCGCCTGACCTACGGCGCCGACTACTACAGGGATGGCGTGGACTCGTTCAGCTCGACCCAGCCGATCCAGGGCCCGGTGGCAGACGACGCCAGCTACGACCTGCTCGGAGCCTTCGTGCAGGACGAGTTCGACGTGTCGGAGCGCACGACCCTGACGCTCGGCGGCCGCTTCAACTACGCCGGCGTGGACGCGGGCAGCGTGTTCGATCCGCTCACGGCCTCGGCGACGGACCTCGAGGACGACTGGAGCGCGGTGGCCGGCAGCGCGCGCTTCCTGCACCGTCTGGAGCCGGACGCGCTGCACCTCTTTGGCGGCCTCAGCCAGGGCTTTCGCGCGCCCAACCTCTCGGACCTGACGCGCCTCGACTCGGCGCGCTCGAACGAGTTCGAGATCCCCTCGCCCGGCCTCGACCCGGAGTACACGACCAACTACGAGCTCGGCCTCAAGGCTCTTTCCGCGCGCGCCGCCAAGCAGGTCACGCTCTTCTACACCGACGTGCGCGATCTGATCCTGCGCCGCCCGACCGGCAACGTGAACGGCAGCGGCCAGTTCGAGGTCGTCAAGGAAAACGTCGGCGACGGCCGCATCTTCGGCCTCGAGGCCGAGTCGGCCGTGCGCGTGGGCCGCGGCTGGGAGCTCTTCGGCGGCGCCACCTTCGTCGAGGGCAAGGTGGACACCTTTCCGACCTCGGCGCCCGTGACCGACGAGGAGTACCTGGACAAGCTCATGCCCTTCACCGCGCAACTCGGCACGCGCTGGGAGGACGAGCAGCGTTGGTTCGAGTTCGTCGCGCAAGGTGCGGGTGGTGCCGACAAGCTCTCGACCGCCGACACGCTCGACACCCAGCGCATCCCTCCCGGCGGCACGCCCGGCTACGTCGTGTTCCACGCGCGCGGCGGCTGGCGCATCGGGCAGCATCTCGCGCTCGAAGTTGGCCTCGAGAACCTGCTCGACGAGGACTACCGCGTGCACGGCTCGGGCCTCAACCGGCCGGGGCGCAGCCTGATCGTCGGGCTCACGCTGGCGCGCTGAGCCGTTGCCACGATCGGCGATGGTTCGCCGAAACGGACAGTTTGTTCCGTTACGAGCCCTAACCGCGGACGGCCGTGGTCAGGCCTCCGTCAGTTGCTGCCCCAGACGATGATCTCGGTTCCCGCCAGGAGGTTGGTCGAGCCGCCGTTGTTCACGGTGATGCTGGTGATCTGAGCGGTCGTATCGCCCCACACCCCGCGCACGTGGTTGATGGTCGGAGCCGTGGATGCCGACTCCGTCCCGGACATGCCCTCGAGGATGACGAGCTTGGCCTGGGTGGTCACGTTCCGGATTTCCGCCGTGAAGAAGCGCGGTCCCGAGGTGCTATTCTGCGCCACGCGGATCCCCGATTGCGACGTGCCCGTGCTAGTGGCCGAGTTGTCGTCCTGGCGTGAGAACGAGTAGTTGTTCCCCGTATCGCCGTTGAAGCGGAGCCTCGCGGTGCCGCTCGAGGAATAGCCTGCAATTCGCACTTCGATTCGGAGGTGGTTCTTCGCCGTCAGGCCGCTCACTGTGAGATCCGCGGCGTTCGCGCCGAGGGCGGCACTGCCTAGAAGCGTCCACCCCTCGTCGGATGGCACCCAGTTGCTTCCATTCCAGCGCAGCACCTGCGAGGTCGTGGGGGGGGCCGTCGCCGTGTCCACGTCGGCGAGGTGATTGATCGCCAGCGGACTGCCGGCCATGCGGTACACGCCATTGCCCGTGTTGAAGTCGGCCCCATTCCCCGCACTCATCCGATTGTCGTAGCCGTAGGTAGGGGCCGCGACACCCTGACCGATCTTGCCGTCGGCCATGACCGTGAGGATGCCCGCACCGGCGCCTAGTGAGTTGTCCTGATCGGAGATGCGCAGCGCGATGTCGCTCGCGCCCTCGCCCGCAAGGATCTCGAGCCCCTTCTCGCCCGCGCTGCCGGTGATCCTCAGGGCCGTCGCGAAATCGACCCCGAACGTAGCGTTGGGTCCTATCTTCGTGTGACCGGTATCGCTATCGAAGAAGGCCGTCCCGTTGGCGGACTTGACCCTGAGGATGCCGTCTTCGCTCGGGCCTTTGTTGACTTCGAAGACGTTGTTGCCGAGGTTGTTTATCCCCTTGATGATCTCGCCACTGCCCGTGTTGTTTCGCACCGTCAGCATGTGCCCGACGACCGATCCGGTGATGTTGAGCGAGTTGTCATCGGCGATCGTCACACCGCTGTTCTGGATTAGCTTGCCGGTCGCCAGATCGAACCGTGCCACCGCATTGTCCGTAGCGCTGGCTGGACCATCGACATCGCCAGGCCCGGCTGGCCCTTGAGGCCCGGTCGAGCCTGTGGCACCGGTGGCACCGGTGGCACCCGTTGCACCCGTTGCACCCGTTGCACCCGTCGGTCCGGTTAGACCCTGCGGGCCCGTCGCGCCTGTGGGGCCGGTCAAGCCGATCTCGCCCTGTGGACCGGTCGCACCGGTGGCGCCCGTAGGACCGGTCGCACCGGTGGCGCCGGTCGCACCCACGTCGCCCGCAATCCCGATGTTCCAGCTCGCGAATGTTCCGGAGCCGACCGTGCGGTCAACGGTCACGGTGAGGGTGGTGCTGCCATAGCTCGCGACCGGTCCTTCCATGTAGTCGCTGGAGGAGTTGGCCACGCGCACGCGGTCGCCCACCAGGTAGGCCAGACCCGCCTGTGTGGTGAACGCCTTCGAACCGGTACCGATCAGAACGGAACTGACGGACGTCGCGGTGTAGCCCGCGCCCTGCGGCCCCGTCACACCGTTTGCACCTGTTGCGCCGGTTGCTCCCGTCGGGCCGGTCGGGCCCGCAGGTCCCATCGGACCAGTCGCGCCGTCAGCTCCAGCAGGACCGGTTGCGCCAGTTGCTCCCGTTGCGCCAGTCGGACCCGTTGCTCCGTCCGCTCCGTCGGCACCAGCGAGACCCTGCGGCCCAGTGGCTCCGTCCGCTCCGTCCACGCCGGCAGGTCCTAGCGGACCAGCGGGACCTTGGGCGCCGTCAGCTCCATTGGGACCTTGCGATCCAACGGGACCTTGAGGGCCGGCCGAGCCCTGGGGCCCCGGCGGACCTAGTGGACCTTGCGGCCCAGTGGCTCCGTCGGCTCCGTCTGCGCCATTCGTACCAGGGGGTCCTTGCGGCCCGACAGGACCCTGCGCTCCGTCGACACCCGCAGGTCCTTGCGGACCAACGGGACCTTGAGGGCCGGCCGAGCCCTGGGGACCCGGCGGACCGCTGGGGCCGACTGGGCCGACTGGGCCCGATGGACCGACCGGTCCGACGCCAGACCACGTGAGGTGTAGGGTCGCTTCGTGCGAGGACTTCTCATTCTCCTTGCTGTCGATGCAGAACCAGGCACCGTTCGAGGCCAGCAGGCACAGGCCGTAGTTGGGGACACCGTCGATCCAATCACGCGCGAGCGAGGTCACATCGATCACCAGGAACGATTGGGCATCCGTCTTCTTGACTGCTACGCCGCTGACGATCGTCCGGCCGAGCAACGGCTCGTTGATTCCGGTGAGCGTGTCCTCCGACCAAGGCGTCAGCACCTCGACGACTTCGAAGGTGCCGGACCTCACGGCGCTGTTGACCCACACCCTCAACGTTGCCAGTGCGAGGTCCGAGCCGACCGCTCCCGGTGGGAGATTCGACAGTCTCGGCAACAGATAGGCGCGGTCGCTCCCAGCGCGGATGGACAGGAACTCCAACTTGCCGTAGTTCGTCGGCGTGCCGGAGCCTACGTAGGTGTCGCTGCCCGGGGTCTCACCGGCACGCGCAAGCGGTGCCAGCAGACCTATTCCGAGCGCGAGCAGAGACCCGAGCGCCTTCGGGCGACGACCTTGGTGATGACGGACGCTCATGTGCTCGAGTTCAGACCCTTGCCGGGGATGCCCAGTAATGCCCATCGAGGCACAGGAAAAAACGACTTCCTTGCCCTCTGATCGTCTGTCCGCCGTCTCGTTCTTGAGACTGGCTCCGTGGTCCGCCCGGTCGATTTGGGGCCCAGAAACGACCATCGACGACGGTGGCGCCGGCGCGCATAGCGACGGCATTGGGTCGGCCGTCAGGCCGAACACGATTCCGGGAGCGCGCCTCGTGATCATGTTGGGGTAGCCAGAGGTGTCCGCCGGATGTCACGCGCGCGCGCCAGCCGGGCGGGATCAGGGTCGTGCCCGAGTACTCCTCGATCAGCGTGGGGCCGGTGAAGGTGCAGCCGGGCGGGAGCTTCTCGCGCGCGAGCACGGGCACGCGCTGCTTCTGCTCGAAGACGGCGGGGCGCTGGTCGTGCGCGGCGGAGCGGGGC
>JABFRZ010000020.1 GCA_013140785.1 Planctomycetota bacterium
GTAGTACACTTCTTCACCCGTGAGCCCCACCCACCTCCTTGCCCCCACAGCTGCTCGTCGCAGCAGTTCCAGGCGCATGCTCGCGAGCCTCGCAGTCGTGCTGCTCTCCCAGGCCGCGCACCACTTCGCCCAGGGTGCGCCGTCGGCCCGGGCGATCCCGCTCGACTCGACGACCGGGCTGGAGGTGAGGAATGGCCGCGTGCTCCAGGTCGAGCACCGCGGCCGCCGGGCTCTCAAGCTGGCTCCGCTCGCGGGGCACGAGCACGACGTCGATCAGGAGATGGTGGCCGTCCTGACGGAGTCGGACTTCCAGGACGGCGTCATCGAGCTGGATGTCGCCGGCGCTCGGCGCCAGGGGTATGCGACCGACAACATGAGCGCCTTCAAGGGTTTCATCGGCGTGTCGTTCCGCATCCAAGGCGACAAGGCCGAACGGTTCTACCTTCGGCCCGAGAACGCGCGCCTGGACGACCAGCTGTTCCGCAATCGAACGACGCAGTACGAGTCCGATCCCGAATTTCCCTGGCAGCGCCTGCGCGCGGAGGCGCCCGGTGCATACGAGTCGTATGTGGACCTGGAACCGAGCGCGTGGGCCCGGATCCGGATCGAGGTCTCCGGCGCCAAGGCACGCCTGTTCGTCAACGGCGCGACGCAGCCGTGCCTCGTCGTCAACGATCTGAAACACGGCGTGAGTCGTGGGAAGATCGCGCTGTGGACCCGCATCAGCAGCGAGGCCTACTTCTCCGACCTGCGCATCGAGCCGAAGTGACGACAACGCACGTCGTGCCCTCCATGCCGATTCGTCACACCCTGCGAGCCCTCGCCTTGCTGGCCGGCAGCGCCATGTTCCTGTCGGCCTTCCCTCGGACCGGTGCGCAGGACAGCGTCGTGATCCAGCCGGATGACGCGCGCTTCCTGGAGGTCCTGAACGGGCGCGTGGAGCTCGTCGACTACCGCGGACGCCGCGCCGTCAAGCTGGTCCCGTCACCCGAGACGTTGGGAAAGGACGAGGACATGCTGGCGTTGCTGGCCGGGGATCGCTTCCGGGACGGGGTGATCGAGGTCGGCGTGGCAGGCACACCGCGCCCCGGCACGCCTCCCGACTCGCGTGGGTTCATCGGCATCTCTTTTCGCACCGGTGAGCACGGCGAATGGTCCGAGGTTTTCTATCTCCGCCCCACCAACGCACACTCCGACGATCAGCTGCGCCGGAATCACTCGGTGCAGTACGCCTGCCACCCGGACTTTCCTTGGCACCGACTGCGTCAGGAGCATCCCGGCAAGTACGAGTCGTATGCCGATCTCGAGCCGGGGTCATGGACCTCCATGAGGATCGTGGTATCGGGCACCACGGCTCGCCTCCACGTGAGCGGCGCCGAGCAGCCGTGCCTGGTCATCAACGACCTGAAGCACGGCGACGCCGGCGGTCGAATCGCGCTGTGGGCACACGTCGAGACGGACGCCTATTTTGGAACCATCACGACGACGTCCCGCTAGCGCTCGAGGTGGGTGACTTCAGGCGGATGACTCCCGGATGAGCCGCGTCAGCTTTTTCGTCCCGCCGCCGCTCTCCCCCGTGGCGCGAGTCCGACGCCACGCCGATCTCGCGCAGCTTCGTGCTCGCGCCCTCGCCTTCGAAACGCGCGCCGCGCGCATGCCAGAGCCCGCCGAAATCCAGGAGCGTTCGTCCATGAAGAGCCTCGCTTGCGCCCTCGCCCTGTCCTCCTCGTCCCTGCTGGCGGCTTCCGCCGCTGCGCAGGATCACGCCGCCCTCCAAGGCATGCACCCGGGCGCCGTGAGCTTTGATGCCGCAGTGAAGCCCGAGCTCGAGGTCATGCGCGCGAAGACCGGGCACCTGCTCGTGCGTCCTGCGCTGAACGGCCACGAGGCCGGCTGGTTCATCTTCGACACCGGTGCGGGCATCTGCGTGGTCTCGACGCCGCTGGCGGAGTCGTTCGAGCTGACCTCCACCGGCGACCTGCCGGCCTCCGGAACGGGCGGCGCAGCCATGACCCAGGGCAACATGGCCGAGCTGCTGGAGCTCGGGCCGATGACGCTGCACGACGTGCCGCTGATGCGCACCGACCTCTCGTTCTTGAAAGAGCACCTCGGCGTGGAAGTCGCAGGGGTGATCGGCTACGGCTTGCTGTCGCGTTGCGTCGTCGAACTCGACCTCAGGGCGCCGCGCATCGCGCTGCACGATCCGGTCGCCTACACCCTTGCGGCCGGCACCTGGACGCCGCTCGAATTCGACCACCTCATCCCCACCGTGTCGGCCACCTACGAGGGCCGCACGGGGCGCTTCCAGCTCGACATCGGCTCGAACTGCGGAGTCACCTTCCAGGAGCCCACGGTGCGCGGCTTCAAGCTGCTGGAGGGCCGCGAGCTGTCGGATGGAAAGCTCGGTGGCGTGGGTGGCTTCGTGGCCGTCAAGCACGGGCGCCTCAGCTCGTTCGAGCTCGCCGGCTTGCGCTTCGACGCTCTCGAGGCCTCGTTCCCGCTCGAGGCCAAGGGCACCTCGGCCGAGGAGGGGCGCGACGGCAGCATCGGCACGAAGGTGCTCGAGTCCTTCGTCCTCACGTTCGACTACCCGGGCTCGCGCATCTGCCTCCAGCCGAGGAGCGGTGGCGCTTCCGTACTCGCGGCCGGCCTCGGTCTTGTCCCTTCATTCGCCCGACAGGAAAACATGGGCACGCTGCTGGACCGAGCGCGTGCCGCGCTTGGCAAGGCGGAGGCCGCGCAACTCGAAGGCTGCGGCAAGGCGCACGCCTCCGGCCTCGACGGGAGCGTGCGCGTGGCCGCGGCCAGCGACGGACGTTTCCGTGTCAACGTGGACACGGAACTGCCCGAGCACATCGGGTTCGACGGTGTGCTCGTGTGGAAGGGCGATCGCATGGGCCTCCAGCGCGTGGTCGAGCTCGAGGAAGCGGATGTCTCGAGGCTCTTCGGGTGGGTGCTCTCCGGGCACTGGATCTCCGCGCCCGAGCTCGACGTGCGCGCGCTCGACGTGCCGAGCGGCGAGGCGCCAGAGCTCGAACTCGCGCTGCGCGGCACGCCGATGGTGATGACGCTCGTCCTCGATGCGGCCACGCTGCTCCCGGCCGAGCTGCGCTACGTAGACGGCGGCGCGAAGACCGTGTGGAGCTTCTCGGATTACCGCGAGGCCGCCGGGCGCCGGCGCGCGCATCGCTGGAGCTTCGATGGCGGCGCTGGGCTCGACACGTTCGAGATCGAGGGCTGGATGCCGGTGGCGGTCGACGCCACGGTGTTCCGGCCGGTGCTCGGGCCGCCCGGCGACGTTCGCTTCGACCCGGAGGTCGAGCCCGAGCTCGACGTCGTGCGTCTCGCGAGCGGCCACCTCCTGGTCGAACCGTGGGTCGAGGGCGAATCCGTGGGCATGTTCATCTTCGATACCGGCGCGGGCGCGATGACGATCGACCCGAAGATTGCGGACGAGCTCGGCCTGGCCGAGCTGGGCGAGGTCGTGGCGGTCGGCGTGGCTGGACGCACGACGGCCTCGTTCCGGCGCGGGACGCGCTTCGAACTCGGGCCCGTGGCGCTCGAGGATCCGGTCTACGTCGAGCTCGATCTCGCCTTCCTCGAGCCGATCTTCGGTCGCAAGGTGGCCGGCATCGTCGGCTACGACCTGCTCGCACGCTGCGTGGCCGAGATCGAGACCCAGACGCCCTACGTGGCCCTGCACGACCCCGCGCGCTTCGAGCTCTCGCTCGGGCGCTGGCAGGACCTGCGCCTGAACGAGAACACGCCCTGCGTGCGCGCGCGCTTCGAGGGTGAGCACGAGGGCCTGTTCTGCATCGACACTGGCGCGGACGGCACGGTCGCGTTCCACTCGCCCGCGGTGGTGGAGCTCGGACTACTCGAGGGCCGCGCGCTCTCTGCCAGCCTGAGCGGCGGCGTCGGCGGGGCGAGCAGCGCCAGGAGCGGCGTGCTCGCCTGGTTCGAGCTCGCCGGCCACCGCTTCGAGCAGAAGACCGTGCAGTTCTCGCTGGCCGAGGATGGCGCCTTCAACGATCGCTACACCCTCGGGAACATCGGCCAGGGCTTCCTGGCGCCGTTCCGGATGGTGCTCGACTATCCGAACGACCGTTTGGCTTTCGTTGTCCTGGCGAGGTGAGGGACGCGGCGCGCGTCGGCTCTGTCGACGTGCGTCAGGGCGGATGTAGAGGCGTCCGCTGCATCGACCTGGATCCGGAAGCTCAAACCGCCGAGGCCCTTGAAGGCGCTCGCGTCGTCCGTCGCGTGTCCCGGATCGAGCGCGAGGTCACGCTCGCGGAGCGCAGCACGACCTCCGTCACGCTCGCGCCGAGCTCGGATGGACCGCTCAGTCCTCGGAAGGAATGCAGAAGAGAACCAGGTTCCGGTCGCCGTTCGGCCCCAGCGCGAACGAGACTTCCTCTCCTCCCTGTCCGCCGAGGTAGATCCAGCCGCGGTACTCGCCCTCCGCCAGACCATCGAGGGTGAACTCGTAGTCTGGTGCGTTGAGCACGGTTCCCGCCTCGTTGTCGTTGTCTTCCCCATGAACCCGAAGGTAGGCGAAGCCTTGTCCCAGCGCGGCGCCCGCGGACGGATCGAACTGAACGCGGCCGGCGCAGGGAACGGAACGCGGCATCCGGATCGACGTCGGTTCGGACAGGCCCTGGGCGGGGACGTTCACCTGGCTCGAGGCCTTGCCGAAACCCGCGGCCTTGGCTTCCAGGGAGTACTGGCCCGGCTTCAGGATCAGGAGCGTCGCCTCGCCCGTGGCGCTGGTGCGAGTCTCGTCCTGGAAGCGTGAGTCCTCTTGGTTCTCGGCGTTGGCCGAGACTTCCGCTTCGGGAACGGGCTCTCCCGAGGCCGCCTCGACCACCTGCACGCGCAGTGTCAGCGGGTAGAGATCCAGATCGATCTCGTGTACGTCGCCGTGCTCGAGCTCGAGGGACTCGGCATGGAGCTGCATCCGACGAGCCGGTCCCTCGGCGAGCGTGACGTCGCCTTCGATGCTGACGTGCGCGGATCCACGAACCGCGAAAGGCGGCGTTTCGAAGCGGCCCGACGAATCGGTCACTACCCGCACGCTCTCGTTGCCACGCACGCTGACCTCGGCGCCCTCCAGGTTGCGTCCATTCAGGCGCACCCTGCCGACGACGCGCGCCGTCGCGCCGCGCCCGGTGGGCGTGAGATCGATGATGAGCTCGGTCGTCTCGCCGTTCTGGATCTCGATCTCCTCTCGATGAACCGTGGAGACTTCGAAGTCCTCGCCAAAGCCCAGTGGATCCTGGTGCAGGAAGCGCTCCGAGAGCTCGACGCTGTACTGGCCCGGAGCCAGAGCGGTGATCTGGAACTCGCCGGCGAGGTCGGTCACGGAGAAGCGCGGGAAGTGGAAGTCCTCCAGGAAGCCGTCCGCGCCGTTGTACGTGAGCGTCAGCATGTAGACGCACGTGGGGATCGCTCCGCCCCAGTGAACCCGGCCCGCGAGCGTGCCGCCGGCTTGCAGCTCGACGATGAGCGGCGTTGTGTTCGGGCTGACGGAATGGTCGCTGTAGCGCGGGTGTTGCACGAGCACCATCGTCTCGGCCGGGAGGAAGCCCTCGAGCCCCGCTCCTGGGTCGGATTCCGGCAGCGGCCCGAGCACGGCACGCCCGTCCTGGTCGGTGCTCTGCAGGGCGATCTTCGTGAAGCCCGTGGAGCCGACGCGCAAGACGCTCGCACTCGCACCCACGACCGGCGACTTCGTGACGGCGTCGATGGCCGTCAGTTCGATCCGCCTTCCCGTCGAGCAGACCAGCGTGACCTCGTTCACGCTGGCAAAGCACTCCACCTGCAGATACGCCGGCGCCAGCCCGAGAACGCGCGCCGTGATGTCGTAGAGCCCCGCGCCGAGGCTCGCGTTCACGTAGCTCCCCGGCTCGACTTCGCTGAAGACTCGCGCGGGGCTGGCTGGCTTTGGCAACACCATGAGAGCCGCGCCGAAGTATCGGTTGGCGCCGGGTCTTCGTCCGGGCGTGAGCTGGACGCGGGCCCCGGGCAAGGGCTCGCCCAGCTCGTCGCGCACGTTCACCGTCAGCTGCACGATCGCCTCGATCTCGATCAGGACGTTGTCGGGCCGCGCCGTGACCGTGGAGCTCCACGGCTCGTGCCTCGCGCGCCGCGACACCGCGACGATCTGGCCGGTCTCGGCCACGCCGGTGAGCTCGAATCTCCCCTCACCGTCGGTCGGTCCGCAGGGCTGCAGGATCGCGGCGATGCCGGGAAAGAGCTCGGCTCCGGCATAGACCTCGACGCCTGAGGCCGGCTCGCCGTACCCGTCCTCGACGACACCACGGATCGTCCGACCGCGCGCGAGCACGACACTGCCGAGGTCGTGGTCTCCGCCGGAAACGTCGAGGGGGCCGAGGGCGACGCCAACGTAGCCGCGCTTGTCGATGCCGCCGACGACCTGGGCGAGCGCGACACCCTCGAGCCGAAAGGTGCCGTCGGCCGCGCTCTGCGTGGTCGGCACGGGGAAGCGGTCGATCGAGGCGCGGATCCAGTTCGGGAGCTCGATGACCGTCGGTTCTCCTCCACCCATGGCGATCGCGCCGACCGAGATCAGGCTGTCGGAGCGGAACTCCTGCGGGGACGCCTGCAGGATCTCGGCCGGGAACGGCCCGAACCGGACGCGCGCTCCGGCGACCGGCGCTCCGCTCTCGTCCACTACGCGGCCGGTGAGGACTCCATAGGGAGCCAAGACCACGTCGCCGATGTCGGTCCGCTCGCGATGCGGCAGAGCGTGATCGATCACCCGCAGCGTCGCGCGCGGACCGCCGAGGTCGATCCCGAGACCGTGGAACGTCGGCCCGCGAGCGCCGCCCAGCAAGAAGCGCCCGTCGCCATCCGTCACCGTTTCCTCGAGCTCGAGCCGGGGCTCGTCCGCATCGATCGAGCTGCCGTCGAACAGGTGACTCACATCGAGCTCGAGCAAGGCTACGCGCACGCCGGCGACGGGCGTGCCCTCGCTCTCGATCACGCGACCGGTCAGTCCCGCGAGCTCGCCGCGCCAGGAGCTCGAGCCCGCGGCGTCGACGGGCGCTCGGGCCGCCTCGCGCTCAACGGGACTCGGCGCGTGGGAAGGCAGCGGGCCGACCGCCTCGATGGCGGCGACCGTGTCGGGTGGTGTTGGCGTCGTCCCCGCGTCGAGGCCCCGCACCGTACCGTCGCGCCCGTCCGCGACCAGGAAGAGAACGCAAGCGACGAGCACGGCCATCGCCACGAGGCACGCGACGAGCTTGGCAACCTTGGGGCGTCCCTCTGCGTCGGCCATCGGAGGAGCACAGCGTATCAGGGCCGCCGTCTCCGGGTCGCTCACTCCCCGTTCGCGCGCAGCACGCTCTTGGCGGAGGCGATCCAGCCCTCGCGGCGGATGCGCTCGCTCGTCAGGCCGAGCTTGTCGGCCAGGGTCTCGAGCTCGCCCTTGTCGAGCGCGGCGACCTGCCGGTAGGTGCGCAGACCCAGGCGGTTGAGCTTCTTCTCGAGCACCGGCCCGATGCCGGCGATGCGCTGCAGGTCGTCACGCTCGTGGTTCGGCCGGCGCGCGGCGGGCGTGCCAGCGGGAATCACGGTGCCGTGGGCCGGGCGCGACTTGAGCTCGCTCTCGAGCTCCTTCACGCGTGTGCCCTTCGCGCGCAGGGCCTCGTCGCGCTCGCGCACTCTTGCCTGCGTCTCCTGCAACGCGCTGACGCCCTTCGCGCGCGCGGCCTCCGAACCCTTCAGCTCCTTCTCGAGCTGCGCCACCGCGCGCTTCAGCTCGGCAAGCTCCCTGTCGCGCGCCTTGGCGTCGCGCTCGTGGTCCTCGACGTTGCGCTGCGCGCGCAGGAGCTCCGTCTCGAGCTTCAGCGCGCGGCCCTGCGCCTGCTCCAGGTCGCGCGACCGGGTGCGCG
>JABFRZ010000042.1 GCA_013140785.1 Planctomycetota bacterium
TAGCCGTGCTCCTCGCCCATCCAGGCGTTCAGCGCGACGAGGTTGACCGCAACCTCACCCCAGCTCGCGAGCTGTCGTGATCGCCTTGCGACGGCGCCCCGCTGCCACACCCCCTCTACCATGAATGGCTCCGATGCATCGCGCTCGACACCCACTCCTGGAAAGAGCCCGGCACATCGCAGTGGAGCTCATGTGGGAGCGCACCGCCTGCGACGTGTGCTCCAGTCGCGGCGTCATGGGCTCGCCCGGTCAGGGATCCTCGGCACGTGGAGATGAACCCGAGCCCTGTCCAACGTGCCTGGGCGTCTCGTACATGTGGATCGACCCGCGCTGCGGAATCTTCAACGTTGAAGAGCTGATCGAGGAGTACGAGCGCCTGCGTGCCGCCGACACGGATGGCCCAGGCAGCGCGCAAGATCTCTCCTCCACAACTATGGTTTGGAAGCCTCGACGAGGCGGTCTGTTTCTTCGTCGTAGAGTGAGAGGTCGGACTTGGAGACTCCGAGTGTCTTGGCGGTGCCGGTCATGAGCTGGATGACTCCGGATATTATCGCGATATCGAGAACGTTGAGATCCTTGACCGGCCCGGGCAGGTCGGAGAACTTCGTCCCCGCGGCGATCAACAGAATGTATGGTTTGCTGGCACCCCAGTGAGCGCCAAGTCCCGAAGAGGACATAGGACGAAGAAATGCTCTTCGGTGTGGGCAAGGCAATCAGCAGCTTGGAATCACGAACCTCCTTGCGGAGCCGTTAGGCAACCGTGGCGCATGCGGGTAGACGATAACCGCTCACGCTCGTGCAGCGGATGAGCTCAGGGCCAGGCGAAGTACGGCCTCGATCAATGCGATCAGCGCCTTGGCGAGGCGGACATCCTCGGAAGAATGGCTGATGAAGACTCGAAGGACAGTGGGTAGGCCCAACTTTTTGAGGCGCCGTCTTTCTTCTTCGTCACGGATAGAGCGTAGAGCGATCCACCGGCTCACGGAAAGTAGAACCTTCCTGTTCTTCATCCTCGCCGCATCTGTGGGGTAGCGTGCTTAACCTCTGCCAAGCCGACGCGCGCGGAGGGAGTGCGGGAGTCTGGAGCAGCGTCAGTCAGACCCTGGGCTTGGGCGGCGGCAGCGCTCGTGCCTTCTCGTCGGACTTGAACGACGCCATGTTGTGGTTGCCGTCGCAGAACGGCTTGTTCTGGGAGTGCCCGCAACGGCATAGGGAGATCGTGGTGCGCCCGGCGAGATCGAACTTGGCGCCCGTAGCGTCGGAAATCTCGAATGCGCCCGTTACGCGCAGGGGACCGTTGACTGTGACCTGGATCGTCGTGTCGTTCATTGGGTTCTCTTTCGTGCCGCGCATCGTATGCCACATCTTGGGCCGCCGCGCCAGCATGGAGGTGGGGGAATGGCGCGAGCGGGGTAGGCTCTCTGCCTGCGATGGACCCCGAGCTCATACGGTACTTCGATATCGTCTGCGACAGGATCGCTGCTCACCCGAGCTATTCCGTGAAGCTCGAGAAGGCGGCGGGCCTAGACGAGCAACTCGTCTTGAACTACCACACGCACGGCCCCGAACAGGACTACTGCGCATCGGTGTGCGTCGGGAGCAACACATTGGTCGAGCACGGGTTGCACGCGACCTTGGAGGAGCTCGCGCACATCCGAGGCATTGGGGCGACAGCTGAGGAGTGCGGTCCCCGGATGGCGGCCTTCGCCGCGTGTCTCGTGGATCGGTACGTGCTGAAACGGGCGCCCCTCGTTCTTCTGGACGGCCGCGTGTTCGTGGGTCGCTGAGCAAGCCAGTTTCTTCCACAGCGCTTCCGCGCTCGAACGTCGTCATCGTCAACCACGACCGAGGCGACCATACGGCGACTCAGCAGCCGAGGCCCAGTTCCTCGCTCGCCTCCCCCCGCCGCTTCTCCGACGCCGGGCACGGCGGGAAGGACTACGCTATCCCCAAGCGTTCCTTGCCTTCGGGAGAGATCATCTGAGGAGTCCACGGGGGATCCCAGACGATCTGGACGTCGGCGGCGGACACACCCGGCAGCATCAAGAGCTTCTGGCGCGCATCAGCGGCGATCGAGCCTCCC
The DNA here is from genome assembly GCA_013140785.1 of Planctomycetota bacterium. Classification (GTDB taxonomy): domain Bacteria; phylum Planctomycetota; class UBA1135; order UBA1135; genus JABFRZ01. The sequence goes on from JABFRZ010000042.1 coordinate 2,084, forward strand.
ATTCCGCAGCCGCGTGCGGTGAGGGTCATCTTCACGTCCACTCGAATGGCCCCGTCCGGCTCCGACGTGATTCGCAAGTCGTAGACCAGGCCGAGATCGACGATGTTGACCGGAATCTCGGGGTCGTAGCAGGTCTTCAGCTGCTCCCGCGCCTGATGCTCGATGTTGCCCCCGCCCTCCACCTGAGCCGCCGACGCGGTCGTGACTTCCTTGCCCAACGCATCGGCGTCCTTGCCGTTGATCCGAAACAACCCGCCGTAGGCCGGCACATGCAGCGTGTAGGTGCCGCCCAGCGATTGTGTGATGAAGGCGTTCGTGCCCTTCTCGAGCACCAACGCTTGCCCGGCCGGAATCTCGACCGCGTCCACGTCCCGGGTCAGCTCGACTCGTTCCATCATCTCTTCAGGGTACCTCGGCTTGGCGACCTGCCGCCCAATCTGCCTCCCAACCTCCTGTCTCTCGACCGCCGACGGGCACGGCGGCAAGCCCCGCCCCGGCTCCTCCAACCCACGCGGCCGGCTGAGGCGTTCATCTCCGAGGCTGCGGTGTATCGCGATAGGTGAACACGGCAACTTGATGGTCGCCCTGCCAGCGCACCTTGCCGGGGACCCTACGGGTTCGTCGCTCGACGATCGGGATCCCGGCTTGCCGCGCCAGCTTCGCCAAGCGCTGCGCCCGCTCGATGTGCTCTCGTGCCTCGGCCTTGAACCAGAACCGCTCGAGGGTCGCGAGGTCGGGTGCGTCGAGGTTGTCGTAGAACCAATCGCGGATGTAGTCGGTCTCGGTTCGGATCATGGCGTTGCTCCAGCTTCGCCTTCTCCCAGCAGAAGCGGAAGATCCCTGGCTCCGTGCAAGAACCGAATCACCTCGATGTCGTCGGCGACGGGCCGGTAGAGGATCAAGTAGTTCGGGAAGTCGCGCACGGGCCAGGAGCGCACGCCCTGCGCGCGCGCGGAGCGGAACTCTCGAAGTCGCCCCGCGAGCGGGCTCTCGAGAAGGAAGCGAACCGCGCCCTCCACCGCATCCAGCAGTCGCTCGGCCGCCTCCGGCGCCTACGCTCCGATGTAGAGGTAGGCGGCCGAGAGATCTTCCTCGGCGGTGGAGCGCCAGAGCGCGCGTCCCTTCACGCGTAGGCCTTCACCGCGCCTTGCGTCGCTTCGTCGGCTTCAGCTTGCTCTTGAGCCGCTGGCGGAGCTTCGACCACTCCTTGGAGGTCATCTCCCTGGCCGGAGAGTCCAGGCCCTCGAGGACCTTGCGCTCCAGCGCCTCCTGCTCGTGCGCTTTCTGGTCCGCATGAATGAGTCGGCGGATGTACTCGCTCGGAGTGCTGCACCCCGTGGCCGCCGGCTGCTCGCGGACGTAGTCCTTCTGCGTGCTCGGGAGAGACACGGTCATGCTCGTGAGCTCGTGCTTATCGCCCATGCGCTGGACCCTAGACCCACTGCCAGTTTCTGTCACCTCCTGCTAGCTGGTTCGGAGCAGCGATCGACCTTTGGCCTCGGCTGCCGGCATGCCTCGGGCCTGCCGCCCCGGGTGACAGTGCGCGTTCGGAGCAATCCTGCGCCCGCCGTTCGTCGAGCGGCCCCAGGAGACCTCCCGTGGCGCAGTCTCGAAGGGTGAAGGCTGCCCCAGAATGGCCGCCCCAGAGAAAGAGATGCTTCGAGCCGCGCTGTGTCCGCACCCCAAAGGCGGCTCACCGCAGCGTCCTCCACGCGATCTCGGTCGCCGCGAGCGCGCTGACGCACGCCTGGAGCCGGGCCGCGTCGAGTCGCCGGGCCCTGGCCTGCAGAGCCGCCGAGCTCGACCGCCTCCGCACCGAAATCGCGCTCCTCTCGGAGGAGCCCTCACTGAAGGACGAGCGTTCGGAGCGCGTCCACCCTCACCGGCGGCCGCACTACCGCCCCGTGCAGCGCATGCGGATCCTCGAGCTCCGCGCCGCGCGCGGCTGATCGATCCAGCCGACGGCGGAGGGGTTCCACGTCAGCGAGGAGACGATCGCGTCCTGGATGCGACGGCTGGACGAAGGCGGTGAGGCCGGGCTCGTCCGGGCAGAGGTGCCGCTCAACAAGTCCCGGACTTCGTCGCGTACCTGGTGCGGAGCGCTGAAGCGGACGTGTCCCGCGCTCGGCAAGAAGAAGATCGCGCAGATCCTCGCGCGCGCCGGCCTGCACCTCGGCGTCAGCACGGTCGGGAGGGTGCGAGCGGGAGCTCTCGCCGCGGGACGCCGGCGCTGAGATGTCGATCGAGGAAGAGCCGCGCTCCACGAAGGCGCGCGAGCCGAACGACGTCTGGCACGTGGACCTCACGGCCGTCCCGACGGCGGCAAGGTTCTGGGTGCCGTGGTTCCCGTTCGCCAAGCTCCAGCGGTGGCCCTTCGCCTGGTGGGTCGCCGTCGCCGTGGACCACGCGTCGAGGCTCGTGGTCGGCCTCGCGGTGTTCAACCATCGGCCGAACTCAGCGGAGGTCACGTCGTTTCTGGAACGCGCGATCGAGCGAGTGAAGGCCGCGCCGGGCACGATCATCACGGACAAAGGAGTCGAGTTCGGCTGGGCCTTCCGGAGCTGGGGCCGGCGGCGCGGGATCCGCCAGAGGCGAGGTGCCGTCGGGGAGCACGGCAGCATCGCGATCGCCGAGCGCTTCATCCGCTCGATCAAGTCCGAGTGCACGCGCAGGATCCTGGTACCGTTCCGCCTGTCCGAGATGCGCGACGAGCTCCGCTGCTACGCGACCTGGTTCAACGAGCACCGGCCGCACGAGGCCCTGCGCGGCCGGACGCGGTGTTCATGGCCCAGGTTGCGAGGAACCTGACCGACCCCGTCGATGGCTTCCTCCGCGACCACCTCACCGTGATCTGCGACCGCGACACGAAGTTCACCGCGCACTTCAAGGAGATCCTCTCGGCCGCCGGAGTGGAGGTCGCGCTCACGCCATACATGGCCCCGAACGCCAACGCCCACGCCGAGCGATTCGTGCTGTCGATCAAATCCGAGTGCCTGAACCGAATGATCTTCTTCGGTCGCTTCAGATTCCGACGCGCGGTGGGGGAGTACATCGCGCACTACAACCGGGAACGCCATCATCAGGGCATCGATGGCGTCATTACGCGCGAATCTGGCCAGCGACTTGGCCGAGTTCGCTGCCGTGAACGACTCGGCGGGCTCAAGCAGTATCACCGAGTCGCGGCTTGATCATGAACGCCTGCTCCGTCACCCCAAATGGCCGCCGGCCGAATATTCGGACAGGACGCGCGCGGGTGCGAACTTTCGCCAGCGCTCGCCGTCACCCCGTCCGCCGAAGGCGTGGCACCGGCCTGACCGGCCGGCTCACCGCCAGGTCGTAGGCGGCTTGCAGGTTGATCCAGAACTCCGGCGTCGTCCCCAGCGCTCCTGCGAAGAGCCAAGCCGTCGCGGGGCTGACGCCTCGCTTCTTGCGCACGATTTCGTTCACGCGCTGGAGCGGGATCCCGAGGTGGGCCGCGAACGCGACTTGGGTCACACCGAGCGGAGTCAAGAACTCCTCCAGCAGGATTTCGCCCGGATGGGAGGGGATGCGGTTCTTTGGTTGCATGGCGGGTATCAGTGGTAGTCGATCAAGCGGACCTCGGCCGGCCCCTGCGGAGTCCAGCGGAAGACGATCCTCCACTGGTCGTTCACGCGGATGGAGTGCTCGCCCTTGAGGTCGCCCTTCAGGGCCTCGAGACGGTTCCCCGGCGGAGCCCGCATGTCGTCCAGCGTCACGGCGGCCGCGAGCATGTCGAGCTTGCGCAGGCTGGTCTTCACGATGTCACGTGGGAAGCGCCTCGTCCGGCGTTCGGCCGAACCGTGGTAGAGAGCCTCGGTTGCCGGGTCGCCGAAGGAGACGATCACGCAAGCATCCTAGCCGTTGCATGGCTTCCGTGCAATAGAGGCACCGTGCTCGCCGCGGAGTGGATAGAATGCTCGGGTGTTCGCGGTCCACCCCGTGCGGGCGTGACTCCTCGCCCTTCGCCGGCTGGATCAACCGCCACCAGGCCGAGGTCATCGAATACCTCGTCGAGGAGAACCGCGTCCTGAAGGAGCAGATGCAGGGCAAGGCGCTCCGGTTGAACGACGACCAGCGCCGACGCCTCGCGGCCAAGGCGAAGGTCCTCGACCGGAAGACGCTCGAGCGCATCGCGACGATCGTCACGCCCGACACGCTGATGCGCTGGCACCGGCAGCTCATCGCGCTGAAGTGGACCTTCGATCGGAAGGGACCAGGCCGGCCCGGCATCGTGAAGGTCATCCGCGCGCTCATCGTGCGGATGGCCAGCGAGAACACGTGGGGCTGCGCCCGCATCCAGGGCGAGCTGAAGGGCCTCGAGCATCGAGTTGCTCGAAGCACGATCGCGAAGGTGCTGAAAGAGAACGGCATCCTGCCGGCCCCTGAGCGGCCCACATCGTGGCGGACCTTCCTGCGCGCGCACTGGGGCCGCGTCGCCGGGATGGACTTCATGACTGCCGAGGTCTGGACGCCGAAGGGCCTGGAGACTCAGCACGTCCTCTTCGCCATCGACCTCAAGACCCGCCGCGTCGAGATCGCCGGCATCACGCCTCACCCGACCGAGGCGTTCATGACCCAGGTCGCTAGGGAGAAACAACCCCCACTGTCAGGGTCTGGGTCAGTCAAGAGGCGGCCTTCACCTCGACCTGGAGGCCGAGATCTTCGAGCCGGCGGATGAGGCGCTTGGCGACCTTGTCCTTGTCGCGACGATCGAAGTGGTTTGCCCCGAGGTCTTCGAAGAGGACGCCGCGCTGGAGCATGTGGTAGGCGGCGGTGAGGATCGAGGCGGCGACGGCGACGACGGCCTTCTTGGGTCCCCGGCGCATGCTGATGCGGTGGAACTGGGCCTTGAAGTAGCTGTCCTTCTTGCGGGATGCGGCCCAGGCGGCCTGTACCAGCACGGTCTTGAGCCAGGGAGCGCCAGCCCGAAGTCGCGTGCTCCTTCGACGGCCGGCGCTCTCGTCGTTGCGGGGACAGAGGCCGGCCCATGAGACCAGGTGTCCCGCGCTTGGAAAGCGGCTCATGTCGTCGCCGATCTCGCCGAGGAGGACGTGGGCGGCGATGTCGCTGATGCCCGGGATCGTCGTCAGGAGTTCGACGGCTCCACGAAACGGCTTCAGGTGTTCGCCGATGCGCTCGTCGATCCCTGCCACCTCCTCTCGGATCGCGTCGATCAAGCGCAGGTGCGAGCGGATCATGAAGCGGTGGTGGTCTCGGATCCGGCCCTGGAGCGCCTCCGCGAGGACTTCCTTGGAAGCCTTCACACGCGACGAGGCGCGAGCCGCGAGAGCCTTCGGCTCGTCTTCTCCCGCGACGATCGCGTCGAGGATGGCGCGCCCGCTCTGTCCGAGGACATCACTGATGACGCTCGAGAGCTTCACGTTGGCGTCCTCGAGCGTCTTCTGGATGCGCAGCGTGTGCTGGGCAACCTCTCGCACCAGTTGCTTGCGCGTGCGTGTCAGGTCCCGCAGCTCTTGGATGGGCCGAGGTGGCACGAAGCTGGAGCGGATCAGCCCGTGCGCCAGGAGATCGGCGATCCACGTGGCGTCGTTGACGTCGGTCTTGCGGCCCGGGACGTTCTTGATGTGCGCCGCATTCCCGAGCACGAGCTCGAAGTCGCCATCGAGCACGTGCCAGACCGGCTTCCAGTAGACGCCGGTCGCCTCCATGGCCACGTGAGTGCAACGGCACTCCGACAGCCACTCGGAAAGGGTCAGCAGCTCAGCGCTCGTCGCGCCGAACTTGCGGACTTCCTGCTGAACGCCGCCCGGACCAGCCAGGCGCACGCAGGCCACGATCACGTCCTTGTGGACGTCCAGGCCTGCGCAACGGGGATGAACGACTTCCCTTCGGCCTCCTTTGGGAAGGCCGGCGGCGGCGTGGGACTCGCGTCTTCGGATTCTAGGGAGCGTGCTCCGGGGGCCCGATGGCCCCTTGGCAACAGTACGGTGTGCTCGCGAAGTCCCCGGTCAAACTAGCTAACGGGCTCGCGGCACCAATGCGTGGGCCGACCTCCGTGCCGTCGCCGGGTTCACCTCAGTTGGCCGAGTTTCATCCCACGGTGTCCAGCCCTGGGTGCTGAACTAGCTAGAAGCCTGACCGATCCGACGGATGGATTCCTCCGCGCTCACCTCACCCTGATCTGCGACCGCGACACGAAGTTCACCGCGCACTTCAAGGAGATCCTCTCGGCCGCCGGAGTGGAGGTCGCGCTCACGCCATACATGGCCCCGAACGCCAACGCCCACGCCGAGCGATTCGTGCTGTCGATCAAGTCCGAGTGCTTGGAACGGATGATCTTCTTCGGCCGCCGCAGATTCCGACGCGCGGTGGGGGAGTACATCGAGCACTACAACGGGGAGCGCCACCATCAGGGCATCGATGGCGTGCCGATTACGGGCGAATCTGGCCAGCGACTTGGCCGAGTTCGCTGCCGTGAACGACTCGGCGGGCTGCTCAAGCAGTATCACCGAGTCGCAGCGTGATCATGAACGCCCGCTCCGTCACCCAAAATGGCCGCCGGCGGAGTATTCGGACAGGACGGGGTCCAGTCGGCGATCTGCGGATGGCTGCCAGTATCCCTGGTCACGATTCCTCCGTGGGTTCAGGATCTTGACTTGGCCAGTTCAGACTCCCATACTCACGCAATGAAGATGAACAAGGTGCCCTCGCCGAGGGAGCTTCAGCTCCTGAACCTGGTCATCAAGGAGAGGACGGGGCGCGAAGTGGCTGTAGCGTTCGAGCATGAGACCGAGCAGCGCCTGCCCTACGGGACCGTCTACACTCTCCTCGATGAGATGGAGCATATGGGGTGGGTCGATTCCCGTGAGGACGTGCGTAATGGCCGGCGTGTTCGGCTGTACAAGATCCGCAGTCCTGGCATGAGAGCTCTGAACCGAGGCCGGGACTACTACCGCGCACTCTCGGGATTCGGCTTGCCGCAGCAGGAGCCCGGGTAGCCTACATGCCTCATCTCCGGCGCATTATCGACTGTTCCATGGCCGCGGCTGGTTTGGCGCTCGCCTTCCCTTTGTTCGCCTTGGCGGCCCTCATGATCAAGTGCACATTGCGAGGGGACGTGCTCAGCCGGCAAGTGCGCGTGGGGAGCGGCGGTCGCCCTTTTGTCTCGTACAAGTTCCGCACTGGGATGGAGGGTATTCCAACCTCCGTGAAGGGCTCCGCCGTCGGCCGGTTCCTTCGCGACACCAATATCGATGCACTGCCATGGCTTTGGAATGTGCTGCGCGGCGAGATGAGTCTCGTCGGGCTCCGACCTCAAATTCTCCACGACTCACCGGCGATGGTAGGCCCTGGTGTCAGCCTACCAACCGCCCTGGATCCCCTGGCCTGGCTTCGCTACTTCGTCTCGCGTTCGGACCGCGAGGTTCTCGATCTCGTACGAGATGATCTCCGTGAAGACCTCAAGGAAATGCTGAGAGAGAAGCGGGCTCGCTCCTCTCTCGTACTCGCCGTCATCTGGTGGAGAAGCTTGACAGAGTTCGCGCCGTTCTTCTGGCGAGGGATCAGGCGCTTCCTGCCGTTCAAGTGGGTCGGATGGGATAGGCAAGTCCTCAAGTAGACATGTAGACACCTCAGTACCGGCCCGCCCGTCCCAGGCCCGCGCCTCCTGCCTGCGCAGGTGGTAGCGCATTGCGCCCTCCGTCACGCCCAGCGTCCGGGCGATCTAGCTGACGCTCGTGCCACGGTTTCTCGCGTCTACGCCTCTCTTGCATCACGTACGCGGATAGAGAGCCTGCACTCGATGGTGGAGCTTGGACTTCAGTTCATCAGGCTCCTTCCAGACGATGTGCGGATACTGCCGAACGTCGAATGCAACTCCAGGCATCGCATCTTCTCGAGCACACCAGATGATTGGCATGCCAAGCCCCATTCCGAGCCCCGCCTCAAAGTACACGTTAGTTCTGTGACCAGTACACTCGACAATCATCAAGCCAGACCGCCTGATTTCGAGAACGATGCGGTCGCAGATCTTCTCTGCGTACTGCTCGCGATCAGCTCGCCATGGACTCCATCCTGTACCTGCTAGGCCCCCTCGAATCGACGCTTCGTAAAGACTGTCGAATTCCGTTGCAAACGACATCGCCACAAACGCTTGGCTTGACCTTGAGGCACTCATGGGGCGGAGTTCTTCTACGAGCTTCCACCCCGGTCCCGTTACCATGAATCCAGGACCAGAGCTGTTCCTTTGCAAGGCTCCCGCTTCCAACCAATGCCCAATCATCCGCCCAAACTCTGCTGGATTCCTAGCTTGGGCCAGCGGCCAATCAGTCGCGTGATCGACGGTACTCGGCGATCCGAACGCTGGAGATAGATCCGCCACTCGCAGGAGCGCACGGTTGAGTTTTTCGGAGACGGCGGCCTCCAGTAAGTCGGTCGGAAAGCGCTTGCTTGCGCCCCTGTCAGCAAACGTGTACGGGAGCTTTGTGCGCTCGAAGCGTTCGCGAAGAAAAGCTGACAACAGGTGGCGAGGCTCGGGGATCCAGCCTAGCTTGACGTCTTGATCTGATACCTCGTAATGCCCGCAGCACGGGCATTTGCAGAGCTTCATGATACGTTCTGGGATGTCAACGACAGTGGCGTTCGTTCTACAGAGTGCACAGACGGATTGGGGAAGAGTCATTTGACGTAGAGCGGTTTCACGGCCATCAGGGGTTGGGGGGGTCATAAGCATAGATCCTCGCCCCGCACTCCCGCCGGGGTCATAAGGCATTGCGACTCATAAGCGTTTCGATGCTCTCTCCTAGAGCCAGAGAGTTCAAGCCCGAATTGGGCAGGTTCGCACCCGCGTTCGGCTTGGCTGTCCAAGCGCAAGGGTGCGAACGTAGAGCGGCCAGCCTCGGGCGAAACCGCCCCCGTGCGCGCAGGGTGCGGGTTTCTGGCTCCCGCCATCCGCCTCGCACATAAGCGACCCGGGAGCCCCCGGCTCTAGGCCGGAATGCAAGAAGGTGGGCAGTGCTGGATTCGAACCAGCGGTGAATCGATTATGAGTCGACTGCTTTGGACCAGACTAAGCTAACTGCCCGGAGGCTGGGGAGCATGCTCGCGACGCTCATCAGTGAGGGTCCGGTCTAGCAGGCGGCTTCGCAGCGCACAAGTGGACCGCCCGCGGGGCGTCCATCGTCGTTTCGCTCGTCTGGGCTCAGGCCTTGCGCGCCCAGCGCAGCTTGGCGGGGGCGGAGCGCGGATTCGAGCGCTGCTCGGCGCGCGTGGGGCGGATGACCTCGTCGCAGACGGCGGAGTAGGTCCCGTCGCGGAGGCCTTGCTGGAAGGAGTGCTTCACGCGGCGGTCCTCGCCTGAGTGGAAGGTGAGCGCGGCGGCTCGACCGCCGGAGCGCAGGCAGCCGGGCAGTTGGCGGAGCCAGGCGTCCAGGACTTCGAACTCGTGGTTGACCTCGATGCGCAGGGCCTGGAAGGTGCGGCGCACGCTGAGATCGGCCGCCGCCTTCGGGAGATGTTCCGGCAGGGCGTGGCGAATCGCTCGAGCCAGCGCAGTCGTGGTGTCCAGCGTTCCCCGTTGTGCGGCGAGCGCTTGGGCGATGGCCAGCGCGTAAGGTTCGTCGGCGTTGTCGCGCAGCACCGCGCGCAGCTCGGGCACGGAGACGCGCGCGAGCCACTGCGCGGCGGACGGTCCGCGCCGCGGGTCCATGCGCATGTCGAGCGGACCGTCGTGCTGGAAGCTGAAGCCGCGCGCGGGACCGTCGAGCTGCATCGAGGAGACGCCCAGGTCGGCGTACACGAAGTCCGCGCCTTCGGGCCAGCCGACTTCGTGCAGGGCCTTGCTCAGCGCGGCGAAGTTGGTGTGCCGCACGAGCAAGGCGCGCTCGTCGTGACCCAGCGCTCGCAGGCGCGTCTCACTCTGCGGCAGCTCGATCGGATCGACGTCCAGGGCCAGCAGGCTCCCGCCGGGCGCGAGCCGCGCCAGCACGCGCTCGGCATGTCCGCCCCAGCCGAGCGTGCAGTCGATGCCACGCTCTCCCGGCTGCGGCGCGAGCACCCCCAGTAGTTCCTCGGTCAGGATCGGCACGTGCTGGCCCGCTGGGGTCTGGCCGCGGCTGCGCACGTGCGCGACGAGCTCGGGGTACTGCTCGAACGCGCGCTCCTTGTACTTCTCCTCGAAACGCCGCGGGTGCGTGCCACGGTAGCGCGGACGGCGCCGGTGCGGCGGCGGAACGTCGGGCGTAGGGTCGGTCATCGCGAGACGTGTCGAGCCCGCGGCGGCAGTCCTAACCGGATGCTCGCGCCATTCTCCGTCAGCGCCGGCCGTCCGAGCGTCCCATGGCCGCGAGGAACATCGGAGACTCCCAGGGCCTCCGCTGCGGCAGATTGTGCTGGCGCCGATAGTCGCGCTCCATGTCCATGAGCTCGAAATCGGTCATGATGTGGACGTGCAGATCCGCGTAGCCGCTCCACGTGGGCGAGTCCTCTTCGGTCTGCCAGCGAAGCTCGTACATCGCATCGGGATCGAACTCGTGCCGGGTCTTGCGGGTGACCCAAGCGCGAGCGGCTTCCACCGCCATCTTGTCGATCGAGTGCAGCTGATCGATGAGGGCGGTACCGCTGAAAGTGGTGGAGCACTGCATCGCTCGCCACGATACACGGACGAACTCGAACCAGCACTCGATACCGGATTTCCGGCCGCCTGCCAGCGCGCGGCGGCCCGAATCTACGGCCGGAACGTCAGCGCGAAGCCGTCGGCGAACGCGAGCGGGATCGCGGCGCCCAGCGAGCGGTCCTGCAAACGACCCTGCACGTACAGGGTCCGACCCAGCAGGCTCGCGAGGTTCGGGATCGGGTAGACGACCGGAGCCGGGTTGCCTGGGCCGGTCCAGGCGGTTGCGCGCCGGGAGAAGGCGAGCGAACCCGCGATCAGGAGCTCTCCGGCTGTGCGCGGCGCGGACATGCCGCGATTGGCCTGCAGCGTTCCGCACGGGAACCTCGGACTCGCGCTCCACGAGCCGACCAGGATCGGGATCGAGCCTGCGCCTTGCGTGCCGAATGGATTGTCGATGCCGAAGGTGATGCTCGTGCCGATGCGCGGGCTGCCCGCGAGGATGCGCAGACTCGTGGGAGGATTGACTCCGCAGCCCAGCCTGACGACGCCGTCCGGCAGCCCGCCGGGCGGTGTCACGCTCACGAAGTCGGTCATCGTCTTCGTGTCGCTCGTGCCGTCCGAGCTCTGCACCGTGAGGTGCGCGGAGTAGGTGCCGCTCGCGCCGTAGGTGTGGCTCGGGGCGCGCAGGCTGGAGCCGCTGCCGTCGCCGAAGTCCCAAGACCGCGCCGTCACCGGCCCGCTCGAAAGATCGTCGAACTGCACCACGAGTGGGGCCTGGCCTGTCAGGGGCGCGCCGCCGAAGTCGGCTCGCAGGAGGCCGCGGTTCTCTCCGAGCAGCTCGAGGAAGTAGACGGCACCCGTGCCCGACGCGAAGCGCGAGCCGACGGCGAGGTCGATCCGACCGTTGCCGTTCCAGTCGCCGAGCGTGGCCAGGGATTCCCCCCAGCGATTCCCGTCGGCGATGCGCGCGTCGTAGCCCCCGGCGCGGTCGCCGAGCCTCTGGCAGGTCTTGATCGTCCCGTTCGCCTCGAGCAAGAGCACGTAGACCGCGCCGGTGTTCGTGCTCTCCTCGCGCTCGAGGCCGAAGATCGCGCCCTCGCGCTGGGCTCCCGTGGCGAGGTCGAGCACGCCATCGCCATCCACGTCCCCGAGACCCGCGCACGACGTGCCCAGGTTGTAGTTGACGCCCAGCGTCTGCGTGCGCGAGTTCAGGTTCTCGTAGCCGTAGTAGAACCAGCGCTTCACGGTCCCGTCGCGGTTCAGGAGCATCAGGTACTGCCCACCGACGTAGTTCATGAAGTGGATGCGTCGGCCGAAGGCGCCGATGAGCACGTCGTTCACACCGTCCTTGTCGAAATCGCCCATGTTGGCGCACGACATGCCGAAGAAGTCGGCCGGGGAGGTGGCCGTGTCGGCGAATCCGCTCGAGCCGTAGGAGATGTTCTTCGAGCCTCGCACCGTGCCGTCGCGTCGCATGAAGCAGATCTGGACCGAGTCCCCGTAGCGCGAGCCGACGGCCATGTCCGGGATCCCGTCGCCGTCGATGTCGCCCATCCCCGCGAGCGCGGACCCGAAGTTGGAATCGAAGCCGGGCACGTAATCGAGGTTGTCGCCGCTCTGAGTCGTGATCTTGTGCTGGGCTCGGACGGTTCCTTGCCGCGTCAGGAACAACACGAATACCGCGCCGGCGTTGTATGCTCCGGTGTCGTCCTCGTTCGCTCCCACCGCGAGATCCACGATGCCGTCGCCGTCCAGATCGCCGATGCTCGCGAGCGCGCGCCCGAAGCCGTCGTCCACTTGCAGGTCGGCCACCAGGCCGCCGCGGGTCTCGCTGATCTTCTGGCTGACCCGCACCGAGCGGTTGGTGTTCAGGAAGGCGACCCAGACCGCGCCCGCGTTCTCTGCGCCGTCGTCGTCCCCGACCGCGCCGATGGCGAGGTCCTGCACGCCGTCGCCGTCGAGGTCGCCGAGGGCGCTCATTCCGCGGGCGAACATCGCGTTCGAGCCGAGGGGGATGACCGTACCACGCGCGAGGGTCGCGTATTCCGAGACCTGCCCGGCGGTCTCGGGCTCGGGCGCGGGGCCGACCAGGCGCACCGCGTCGAGGAGGCATCCGAGCGTGCCGCCGCCGTGGTCCTGGAACTCGAGCGCCGCCATGGGGGCGGCCGAGGAGACCGAATAGGCACGCACGCTCCAGCCGATCGCGGCGGAGCGCGGAACCGTGATGGTCTCGAGCAACTGCCCGCCGAAGCTCACGCTGAAGCTGCGCTGCCGATCGTCGCCGGGATTCGGCGAGTAGGCGAAGGTCAGCTGATAGCTCTGTAGCGGCACCACGTAGAGCTGCTGGGCGATGGCGCGACCCTCGCGCAGATGGAGCACGTTCTTGCCTTCGAAGCCGTTGCCCGCGGCGCCGAGGTCGTGCGCGAGGATGTCGTGGTGTGCGCCCGTGGACCAACCGACGTAGACCGGGTTCTCGATCATGCCGCCAGCGGGGAGGCGCGGGTCCTCCTCGAAGTTGCCGTTGCGCACGAGCTGTTCCGACGAGGACGGCGAGAATGGGATCAGGCTGCAGTCGTCGAGCAGGATTCCGACCGGATTGCCCGTCAGGCAGCGGAACTCCACCTCGTCGGCTTGGCCGATCCCGACGACCGGATAACTCCTTCGGATCCAGCCGAGTGGGCTGCCGGCCGGGACGACCACGGTCTCCATCAGGATCGCTCCGTACCAGACCTCGAACGAGACCTGAGCCGCCTCCGGGAGCGGCGAATAGACGAAGCTCAGCGCGGAGTTCTGGAGGGGCTTCGTTGCGCAGGTTTGAGCGATCACTGCCCACGAATCGAGGGCCAGGCACTGATCGCCCGCGAAGGGAGGCAGCGATCCCAGGCGATTCCAGAGCTCGAGCGTGCCCGCTTCCGCCGTCCATGCGCCCGCTGAAACCAAGCGCTGGCTCGAGGTCGGGGCGGCGGCCGGGTTCTCGAAACCGCCGTTCGCCAGCAGGTTTCTCGGCTCCTGCGGGTTGCGCGGGGCTTGTGCCTGGGCCGACGAGGCGATGGCAAGCGCCAGTGAGGCGCAGATGAAGGTCCGGGGCCCGGGGCGCAGCGACGAGGAACTCATGGTGGCGAATCCGTGGTGCGGCGTGAGGCGGACTGCTTGCCGCCAACGAGACCTCGCGACTCCAGGTCAGGATATCCCGCGCTCCATCGCGTGGACGGGACGGGGCAGACGAGACGAGCACAGACCTGAATCGGCCGCGAGCTGCGTGAGCAAGTCCTTCCCGAGTGCGCGACCGTACCGACGATCGAGCGGGATTTTTTTCCGCACCGCGTCACGAAGGCGAGCCGCCGTTCCCGGCGCGGCGCCTCGCCATCCGCGCTACTGGAACCGATCTGCCAGTCCGTCCACGCGATACAGCGTCGCGCCCACGCGTGTGCCCGCGCCCGTGAGCGGATCGATGGTGATCAGCTCGAGCGTCTGGCCGTCGGTCCCGAAGAGGATTCCTGTGCCGGACTCGATCGTCAGGCCCTCGACGTCGGGGAAGCCCAGCGCTCCCACAGCCGTGCCGTCGCCGGTGAGCACGTCGATCGTGATGAGCTGATCCGTGCTCGCGTCGCTGCCATACAGCCTCCCGCTGACCGCGTCGAAGGCCAGCCCCTGCACGTCGAGGAAACCGAGCGCTCCGACGGCCGTCGCTTGCCCGGTCGCGCGGTCGATGGTGAGGAGCTGGTCCGTCAGGACGTCGCTGCCGTAGAGCGTGCCGGACGCGGAGTCGTAGGCCAGTCCGGCGACGAAGCCGAAGCCCAGCGGGCCGATCGTCGTGCCGAGGCGCGTGACGGGGTCGATCGTCAGCAGTTGGTCGCCGGCGCTGTCGCTCGCATACAGGATTCCGGCGGGCGCGTCGTAGGCCAAGCCCTCGATGTCGAACACGCCGAGGTCACCCACGGTGGAGCCGCGCCCGCTCGTGCGGTCGAAGAGGGCGAGCCTGGAGCCGGTCGAGCCGAAGAGCGCGCCGCTGCCCGGCTGGCAACACAGCCCGACCACCGGGCCGAGGCCGAGCGTGGCCACGGCTGTGGCCTGGCCCGTGCCTCGATCGATCACGAGCAGCTCGCTGCCGCTCGATCCGAACAGGACATCGGCCGCGGGGTCATAGGCGAGTGCATGTACTTGGGCGAATCCGAGCGCGCCCACTACCGTCGCCCGGCCCGTGACGCGGTCGATGGTCACGAGTTGGTCAAGGCTCTCGTCCGTGCCGTAGAGCGTGCCGGTGGACGTGTCGAAGGCGAGCCCGAGGACGCCGAAGAAGCCGAGCGTGCCGACCGCCGCGGCGCTGCCGGTCGTCGCGTCGATCGTGAGCAGCTGGTCGCTGAAGACGTCGATGCCGTACAGCGTGCCCGCGTCGTCGAAGGCAATCCCGCGCAGGTCGAAGAAGCCGAGTGCGCCCACCGAAGAGGCCGTGCCCGTCACGGGATCGATCTGGATCAGGCGGTCGGTGAAGGCGTCCGCGCCGAACATCCTGCCCGTGCCAGGCTGGACCGTGAGGCCGAGCACGTTGGTGAATCCGAGCGGCACCAGCGCCGTACCCTGACCGCTGCTGCGGTCGATCGTGACGACCTGCGACGTGAAGGTGTCGATGCCGTACAGGACGCCGGCGCGGAAGGTGAGCCCGCGCACCTCGTTGAACCCGAGGAAACCAACCGCCGTCGCCTGGCCGGTGAGCGGATCGATCGTGAGCAGCTGGTCGGTCTGGAGATCGGTGCCGTAGAGGACTCCGGTCGCCGGCTGGAAGGTCAGCCCGTACACGAAGGCGAATCCCAGCGCTCCGATCACGGAGGCGGAACCGTCCGTCGGATCGATCGCGAGGAGCTGGTCCGCCAGGAGATCGATGCCGAAGAGCGCGCCCGTGCCCGGCTGGAACGCGAGACCGCCGAGGTTGGCGAAGGGGACCACCCCCACGGCGGCGCCTTCGCCCGTGGAGGGGTCGATGCGCACGAGCTCGTCGCTGAGCGTGTCGATCCCGAACAGGAAACCCGAGTTCGCGTCGAACGCGAGGCAGGCGACAGCCAGGAAGCCCAGAGGACCGACGACGGTGCAGGCCCCGCTCGTGCGCTCGATCGAGATCAGCTCGTGCGTCAGGAGATCGACGCCGAAGAAGGTGCCGCGCTGGGTGTCGTAGGCCAGGCCTTGTACGGATCGGAATCCGAGCAACCCCGTTCCGGTCAGTCGCGAGGTCGTCCCGTCGATCGGATCCACTCCCAGGAACGCATCGCTGTTCGCGCCCGAGAGCAGAGGCCCGCTCGGACCGGGACCTCCGCCGCCTGCGCCTCCACCGCCGCCCGAGCATGCGCCCGCGAGGTAAGCCAGCGCTAGCGCCTGGCCGACTCGAGCGACGAGAACGAGGGCGGCCACGCCCTCCTCTATCGGGCCGCGTCCTCCCGCACGCTTGAGTCAGCGGGGAGGAACACGTCCCGCTCTGACCTCCGCCGACCGAAAGGCAGCGAGGCCGGGAAGCCCTGGGGCTCCCGGCCTCGCCTTGTCTACCGAGGCACCTCTACGGGCAGAAGCAGAGGTTGTCCACGGCCTGGGCGCCGCCCAGTTCGATCGTCAGCTTGATCACCTCGTCCGAATCGAAGAGCCCAGTATCGAACCCCGTGGCGATGGAGGCAAAGCCGGGTTGCGGGGCGAGGGACAGCAGGTCCAGCGTGCGGAAGCCCGGAGGACCGTCGTTCAGGAGGTCCTCCGTCCAGGCGATCGGCACGTCGTAGGTCCGCAAGTTGCCGCCGAGGTCCTCGAGGATGACGGTAATACCGACCGACTCCTCTTCGTCCACGTCGATGAGGTCGATCTGGTGGCACTGGACCGTGCCGGGGAAGTCGAAGGTGAGCGTCCCACCCTGCGTGTCGTCGTTCGGGACGGTGAAGAACCCCGGCGGAGCCTGCAAGGGAGCCAGGTCGTTCTGGAGGATCAGTATGTTGAAGAGACCCACGAGCAGGTCCTTGTCCGGACCCAGGGCGTTGGGACCGCCCGGGGTCGAAGTGAAGATCGCGGCACCGGCGTTCGCACCGGCGTCGGAGATCGTGACCTCGACGCCGAACTCGGCCGGGAAGCTGATGTCCTGGCCGTTTGCGAGGGCCGTGCCGCTGGACACCGGCGTGTTGTCGTCCTCGTTCTCGAACGCGAGCACGATGCACGGGATTATGGCCTCGAAGTTGTCGAGCGCGCCCGAGCCCCCCAGCACGACGTCCATGGACACGACGGCGTTGGGATCGTAGAGCCCGCTGCTATCGACCCCCGTGGCGGCCGTGTTGAAGGGCGCCTGGGCGCTGATGTCGGTCAGGTCGAGCGTTTCCACTCCCCCGTTGCCGGTCCAGTCGGGGGGCACGCTGTAGGTGCGCGTCTCGCCGCTGAAGTCGGTCAGGGTGAGCATGAGGGCCTCGTTGCCGGCTGCATCGATGTCGATCAGGTCGATGCTCAGCGGCCGCAGCGGGCGTATGAAGGCGAACTCCAACGTCCCGCCGTCCTCGTCGTCGTTCGGGCGCGGGAAGATGAAGGGGTCATCCGGGTTGGCTGCGGCGTCGTTCTGCAGGATGAGCACGTTCCCCTGGTCGACCAGGAGGTCGGGGTCCTGCGAGGTGGAGTTGGGGCCACCAGGGTCGGTCGAATCGAAGATGGCCGGGCCGCGGTTGGGGCCTAGCGCGGCGGTGATTGTGACTTTCTCGCCGAACTCAGTGTCGATCCTCTGGCCGTTCACGAGGAGCAGCTCTGCGTCGTCCTCGTTCTCGAAGGTGAGGCTGAGGCTCTCCTCGCACACCGGGCCGCCGAAGGCCACGCCCAGGTCGTCGAACAGCATCGAACCCGAGTTGTCGAGGCCGCCGCCGTGGTAGGCGAAGCCGAGGTTCGTGACGTCCGTCCCGGCCGGCGTGTGCGTGCGCAGCATCGCCACCTGGTTCCCGTTGACGAAGGCCACCAGCGTGTCCATCTGCAGGCTGGCTTCGATCCGGACGTCCACCCACTGGCCGATGTCGGTCAAGCCGGCGTACGCCCACAGCGGGGCGGACTGAGCTGGTCCCCAGACCTCGGACATGAACAGCTCGGCGCCGCTCGGCGTCAGGCGCACGCCCCATGCATCTTGGAGGCCGTCGTTGGTGAGGTGCTGGACCGCGAACGTCGGCACTTCGACGGCCGATGCCGGAACCTGGCCGATGAGCACAGAGAACTTCCAGGAGTAGTTCCACGGTGCGGGGGCCTGGATCGGCGGCGTGGTGAAGCCTTGGCTCCCGCCGGCTCCGAGGTCGTCGATGTCGAGCCAGCGCGACGAGTTCGTGCCCGGTCGGCCGATTCCGGTCACGCTCTCGGTGATGACGGCGGTGACCATGCTCGGAGAGCTCTGGACCTTCCAGCCAGGGATCGCCGTGATGTCGCTTCCGACCTTGAGGTACTCCTTCCTCTCGAAGGTTTGCACGCCGTAGGGGAAGACGAGCTTGTTCTTCGGCACCGCCAGGTTGATGCCCGGCGTCGAGATCGGGGGCGCTGTGGACCCTTGGTTGTTGTTCGTTTGCTTCTGAGCCGCAACCACGGCGGAAAGCAGGATCATGGTGGTGAGCTTCAGGGATGCCCGACTCGGCTCCCGGAAGATCGAAACGGATCGCGTCATACGTCCTCCTAAAGGGGTGGCAAGCCTGTGCGACTGCGCAGGCGACATGGGGCCCGGATTGTATGCCCGGTCTTGCAAGGAGGTGAGAAAGATGCCGCATAGTCTCGGGAGTGGCGGAGCATCGTCTGGCCGTGCCCCCGACCGGATCGGGAGCCTCAGGGGAACACGCCGACGGGACGGGTCCGTCGCGCTCTCAGCCGGCGTCCTCAGCGCGCGCCGCAGGGCCACCGGCGGTGTCCAACGCAGGCCCGTTTCGCCCCGCCATGGGCGCAGCCTGCCTAGCCCAAGCCGTTGGCAATCAGGAGTTTGTGTCTTCCACCGGTGGGCCTTGCCAGGCCTCCCCGACGGGCGCCGAGCCTCTCATCGCGCCGCCGGCAGGCTCTTCGGCACGCCCTGGAGAATGCCCTGCCAGCGCGCGCGGCGCTCCGTCCAGAGCTCCCCAACCGCGGGCGCGGCGCTTCGCAGCGGTTCGTGCGGCGCTTCCCACTGCCAGCAGATGGGCTTCACCTCGTCGGCCCCGGGGCGCCGGCTCGGGATGCGGCCGACGTGGTAGACGGCGAGGTGGGTGAGCGGCGTGCGCCCTTCGCGCCGCCACTCGCGCGCGAGGTAGTCGCACATCGCCTTCTGCAGGTCCTCACGCTCCGGGCGCGCCATCTCGCGCCAGTAGCGGCGCGAGTTGTGGTTGGGGAACGCGCGCGCGTAGTGCTCGGGCGGACGCAGCGCGCCGGCGGGACGACCTTCGAGCACATCCACGAGCTGGCCATCTTCCTGCTGCCCGAGCACCAGGAACCATCCGAAGAAGGCGCGGTCGATGTCCGTGAACATGTTCCAGCTCTGCACCACGCAGAACATGCGCCCGTATTGCTCGAGCCAGAGCGGCAGCGGCAACGGGCCGCGGTCGCCCTTGTCGTAGGGGTTGCGCACCGCGGAGTTCACGTTCGAGACGAGGATCACGGCTAGCACGGGGACGAGGAGCGCGCCGGTCGCGAGGCTAGACGCGCGCGCGAACGCCGCGCGCGGGGCGACCGGTCCGGTGACTCCGAAGCGCCGCACGAACGCGCTCGCCAGCACTTCCCAGCGCGCGCGCCAGCTCGCGGGTACGCGCCGCACGAGTCCGTCCCAGGTCGAGCTCGGCAGGTAGAGCGCCAGGGAAGTGATGCAGATCATCTGGAAGATCCCGATGTGGATCGTGGCCTGCAGCGTGAGATGGAAGCAGGCCAGCACGAGCACGAGCACGGTGCGCAGGCGCGCCGTCCAGAACGGCACGAACAAGAAGAACGGTCCCAGCCCCTCCACCACGAGCGTGCCCAGCGTCAGGAGGCTGCACGCGCGCGGGTACTGGCCGAGCCAGGCCCCGAACGGGCGCGTGTACTCGATCACGTGCGTGAAGACCCACACCGCCTCGCCCCGCGTCCACACGTCGTAGCGCGACTTCAGGTATCCGGCCATCACGTAGAAGATGGCGATCTGGATCAGCACGCCCGCAGTAGCGATCGAAAGCTCCGTCGGGGTCGGCAGCCCCGAAGGCCCCCGGGTGGGTGGCGCGCGCCCATGCAGACGGTCGAGCGAGAAGCGCGCGCCGAGCGGCAGGAACATGGCCCAGAAGAACAGCGTCTCGAGCCAACCGTCTCCGGTGTGGCAGGCCCAGTGGTTGCGCCGCACGAGCGACACGAGCAGCACGAACACGAGCACGCTCACGACACGCGTGTGCCAGCCCAGCACGAACAGCAGCGCGAGCAGCGCGAACACCCCGAACAAGAGCGCCTGGACCTCGACCCGGTCGCTCAGGAGGAACACGTGGAAGAGCGCCAGGTCGGGTTGCACGAGTTCGAGCGCGAGCTCGCGCGGGTAGCACCCCTCGCCCGTGTAGTGCATGCGCAGCGTCTGGGCGCGCCCGTAGAGGTCGAGCAGCAACAGGAACCCGAGTCCGATGCGGAACACCGCCAGCGAGCGCAGGTCGATGGCGAAGAACTCGGAGAGGCGCGAGGCCGGGCGGGGGGTGGTGGGCGCAGCGGTCATGGGCCGGGTGGCCATGGTACTTTCCATGCGCGCCGCGCTTCGATGGCGCGCGCCGATGTGAGCAGGGATCCGACATGAAGACCAAGCCAGCCCCGGTGCTCGCCTACCGGAGTGCGCGCGCGCTCTTCGCAGCCCTTGGTGCGCTAGCGGCGCTGTGCCTCAGTGGCTGTGGCTCGAAGGGCGGCTCGCGCGCGCTCGAGACGCGTGCCGTCGTGATCGGCATCGACGGCGCCGACTGGAAGGTCATCGACGCTCTCGCGGCCGTGGGGGCCATGCCCAACTTGACGCGCCTGCGCCAGCGCGGCGTCTCTGGGCCGATCGCGACCCTGAGCGACATCGCGCTCTCGCCCGTGATCTGGACCAGCGTGGCGACCGGCAAGACGGCCGCCAAGCACGGCATCGCCTGGTTCATGGTCGACCAGCCTGACGGCACGCGCGTGCCGGTGCGCAGCACGAACCGCAAGGCCGAGGCGCTCTGGAACATCCTCGCGAAGAACGAGCTCGCGCCAACGGTGCTCGGCTGGTGGGCGACCTATCCCGCCGAGGACGTGGGCCGCGGCACGATCGTCTCCGATGCCCTGGGCTTTCACGGCTTCGGCGCTAGCGCGCGCGACGGTGACGACGGCAAGAAGACCCATCCGGGCGCGCTCTTCGCGGAGCTCGACGGACTCGTCCCGACCGAGCAGCAAGTCTCGGCCGAGTTCGCCCAGCGTTTCATCCACATCGACGCACAGGACTACCGCGACGAGAGGTTCGACCCGGCGCGCTTCCCGAAGCGCGACCCGGCGAACCCGATCCATCTCTTCCAGCAGTACGCGGTGACGGCTCAGGGCTACACGGCCATCGCCGAGGAGCTGCTCGCGCAGCAATCCTTCGACCTCTTCCTGATGTACTTCGAGCAGGTGGACAGCTTCTCGCACCTCTTCATGAAGTACGCGCCGCCGAAGCTCGCCTGGATCGACGAGCAAGGCTTCGCGCGCTATCGCGACGTCGTCGGCGAGTGGTATCGCTACCAAGACGAGCTGCTCGGACGCGTGCTCGCGAAGATCGACCTCGAGACGACGGCGGTCTTCGTGCTCTCCGACCACGGCTTCAAGAGCGGCACGCGCCGCATCCGCAGCGATGAGCTGGTGGACGTCAAGAAGGCCCACCTCGATCACGAAACGCACGGCATCTTCATCGCGGCGGGCCCGCACGTGCGCCGTGGCGGCGAGGTCGCGGATGCCTCGGTGCTCGACATCACGCCGACACTGCTCCACTACCTGGGCCTGCCGGTCGCGAAGGACATGGACGGCAAGGTGCTCGAGCGCCTCTTCGAGCCGGAGTTCGTAGAGGCCCATCCGATCCGCTACGTCACCACCTACGAGGACGGCGCGCGCGCAAGAGCTCTCGCACAGGCCGAGCCGATCGATGCCAGCGCCCAGACCGAGATCGAGGGCGGGCTGGCGGCGCTCGGTTACCTCGGCGAAGGAGAGGATGGGAGCAAGGGAGCGAACGGCAAGCCCGCGGCCGAGCCGGAATCCTCGCCCGAGATCCACAACAACCTCGGGCGTATCCACCTGCGCGAGGGCGAGCCGAAGAAGGCCCTGGCCGAGTTCGAGCAGGCGCTCGCGCGCGACCCGAACAACGCCGACGCGCTGCTCAACATCGCCGCCATCCATCAGGGCGAGGGCAAGCGCGAGCTAGCCGAGCACTTCGTGCAGCGCGCGCTGGCGGTCGATCCGAGCTCGACCGGCGCGCTCGCGCAGCTGGCCGAACTCCGCCGCGACCAGGGCCAGCTCGACGAGGCCATTCGATTGTTCGCCGAGGCGCTCGCGCTCGACGACTCGCAGCCGTTTCTCTACATGGGCGCCGGCGACGTCCTGCAGCGCGCCGGGCGCTACGAGCAGGCCGTGCAGGCCTTCCAGCACGTGCTCGCGCTCGAGCCCGACTCGTTCAAGGCGCGCTACAACCTCGGCGTCACCTACTCGAACATGGGCCGCGCCGAGGAGGCCGTGGCGATCTACGAGCAGGCGCTCGCGCTCGCACCGAAGGACTTCGAGGCCCCATCCGCGCGCAACAACCTGGGCGCCCTGCTGCTCGCGAAGGGCGAGACCGAGCGTGCCCTCGCGCACTTCGAGGCCGCGCTGAAGGCCGCGCCCTACAACCTCGAGTCACGCTTCAACGCCGCGCTGATCTACCTCGACCAGGGTCGTGGCGCCGAGGCGATCCAGTTGCTCGAGCAAGCGGCCAAGCTCGAGCCCAACCATGAACAGGTCAACCTGCGCCTCGGCCTGAGCTACCTGGCGGCGGAGCGCGGCCAGGACGCCTACAGGTCGCTGCTCCTCGTGCGCCGCCTCTACCCGGAGAACTGGGCCGCGACCCTGGGCTTGGCCGTGCTCCACGCGCGCGCCCAGGAACTCGACCCGGCGCGCGCGCTCCTCTCCGAGGCACTGGAGCTTGGCGCCGCCGAAGCACGCATGGCCGCCGCCGACTTCCCGATCCTGCAGCCGCTGCTCGACAAGTAGCCGGTTTCGTTGGGAACGTCCGCCAGCGCCTGAAAGCACGCGAACCAGCCAAGCACGGGTGGCGCTCCCGCGGGCGCTCGCGGGACCTACTTCAACCGCTTGATGATGTGCCAGCCGAACGGGCTCGCCGTCGCGTCCCACGGCGACACGCCGATCTCGCCGACCTTCAGTCGGAAGCCGACGTCGCCGAAGCCCTTCACCCATTCGGTCCGGCCGGCCTTGGTCACTGGGTAGATGCCGGGCGCGCTGTCGTTGGTGTACTGCTTGACCAGCGCATCGAAGTCGCCGCCGCCCATCGCCTCGGCGTAGACCGTCTGCGCCAGGGCCTTCGCTTCGTCCTTGCTGCGGGTGATGCCGCTCATGCGCGGCGCGCCCTGGAACGCGATCAAGATGTGCTGCATCTCGATCTTCTCGACGGCCTGCTCGGGCTTCGCCATCAGCACCTTGACCGCCGCGTCCATGTCGGCGTTGGCCGGCGGCTCCGGGCTCTCGGCCGGCGCCGCGGCGGGATTCGCGGGGGCGACGGCCGGAGTCGTGGTCGCGTCGTTGCCGCACGCGGACAGCAGCGACAGGGAAGCGAGCACCGAACAAGCGATTCGTTTCATTGGCGCAGGCTAGCGCGGCTCGGTCCCGCTGCGCAACCAGGGCGCCGCCGGCCGGCGCGGGGGTGTCGCAGCGCGCGAAGCTGTGGCAAGAGTTGCTAGCGCAGCTGCGCTTCGAGCGCCGCGAGCCTGCGGCGCAGGTCTCCCATCTCGCGCGCATGCTCCGCGCTCAGCTTCTTCAGCTCGTTGAGCAGCATGGCGCCCAGCAGGTGGTACTTCACCGTGAGCGGCTTTCCTTCCTCGTCGTACACGACGAGGTCCGGGAAGATCTCGGCCACCTCTTCCGCGATCAGCCCATACTCCGGTGGGACTACCAGGTTGCCCGGCAGCGTCTGCTCCTGCTTGTAGCGGAACAGCACCGGCCGCAGCTCGAGCAGTCGCTCGGTCGCGTCGTCCATGTCGCGGATGTCCTGCTTGAAGCGCCGCGAGGAAAAAGTCGTGCCGAGCTGACCTGCACTGTCGATCAGGACGGGGATGGCGTTGGCGATGCCCGTGGCTGCGCCGCGGATCCCGGCGATGAACGTGCGCGTCTGGACGGCACCGATGCGCGTCGTCGCTGTATCCCCCGGGAGGCCATAGTTGCCGATCGTGATGTTCGCGCTGCCGGTCGTCAGGTAGAGACCGGCGCCGGCCCCGAGCGCGATGTTGTGCGCGCCGGTCGTGTTGTAGAAGAGCGCCGCATTGCCACTGGCCGTGTTGTTGATGCCGCTCGTGTTGGAATAGAGCGCCTTCCTCCCGTGGGCGGCGTTGCCGCTGCCGGTCGTGTTGGAGTGCAGCGCGTGGATCCCGCTGGCCGTGTTGTTCTTGCCCGTCGTGTTCGAGAACAGCGCCGAGTCTCCGGAGGCCGTGTTGTCGTTCCCGGTCGTGTTGTGGGCGAGGCCGCGCGCACCGCTGGCGGTGTTGCCGTTGCCGGTCGTGTTGTACGCCAGCGCCGAGTCGCCGCTGGCCGTGTTGCCCGACCCAACCGTGTTCGAATAGAGCGCGCCGTATCCGCTGGCCGTATTGAACGCGCCGGTCGTGTTGGAGGAGAGCGCGAAGGCACCGCCGGCGGTGTTGCCCGCGCCGATCGTGTTCGAGAACAGCGCCGACTCTCCGCTGGCGGTGTTGTTGCTTCCGGTGGTGTTGAGGGCGAGCCCGCGCGCGCCGCTGGCCGTGTTTCCGAAGCCGGTCGTGTTGTACACGAGCGCCGAGTCGCCGATGGCCGTGTTGCCCGACCCGCTCGTGTTCGAATAGAGCGCGCCATATCCGCTGGCGGTGTTGAAGCCACCGGTCGTGTTCGTGAAGAGCGCGAACGCGCCGCTGGCGGTGTTGCCATCGCCGTTCGTGTTGGAGGAAAGGGCCTGGCTTCCGCTGGCCGTGTTGCGCTCCCCCGTGGTGTTGGAGAACAACGCGCGATAGCCCTCGGCGGTGTTCTGGAATCCGCTCGTCACGCTGCCCAGGGCCTGGTTCCCGAGCGCCGTGTTCCCGGCGCCGCCCTTGGTGTGCAGGAACAGCGCGCCGGCCTTGTAGATGCTGCCCGTGCTGACGTCGAGCGCAGTGTCACCGCTCGGAGCGAGGGTCAGCTTGTCCGTCACCCGTGCGCTGCCGGCGACGTGGAGCTTCGCCGTTGGATTCGTCGTGCCAATGCCGACGTTGCCGCCGACGGCGACGAACAGGTTGTTGGACAGCGGGTAGAGCTTGCCGAGAGCCGGCAGCGAGGAGCCCTGGATGCACGCGCCCGCCTTGGCCTGATCGACGATCGAATTGGCGCAACCGATCTGCGCGCCCAGGCCATAGGGAATCGAGGGCGAGCCAAGGGCGATGCGTCCCTGCGACTGGGAGGACCCGGCGAGGTCGTCGGCGCTCGCACCCTCGACCTGCGACCGTCCGGATGGGCGCCCCTTGCCGCCAGGTGATCTGGGCGCGAGCGGTGCTCCGAGAACGCCCGCATCTTCCTCGTCCATCCTCGGCCAGGGACCGCCGAGACCCGGGACCTCGACGCTGCCCGAGAACGGTAATTCCACGCGCTCGAAGTAGCCGCCTTCGAGTCCCCTGAAGAGCCTCGAAGAGACGGCGTTCCCGCTTTCGTCGATCAGAACCACGAAGAGGTCGAGCCGGCCGTCGCCGTCGTGGTCGAGCCACTGGGCCGATTGCACGGCACCTTCGCACGAGAGTCCGCAGCCCGCGCTCATCTCGGTGAACGTCCCACCCTCGTTGTGGAAGAGCGAGCTCGCGCCCGCCTGCGCGCCAACGAAGAGGTCGAGCCGACCGTCCCCGTCGTAATCGGCCCACGACGCGAGCGTCGCGTTCTCGATCTGGCCGAGGCCGACCTGTTCGGTCACGTCCTCGAAGCGGTCGTCGCCAGCGCTGATGAGGAGCTGGAGCTTGCCCGCGAGGCTCACGGCCGCGAGGTCGAGCCGACCGTCGCCGTCCGCGTCGCCCCATGAAAAGATCGCCGTGAAGAGCGCCGGAGAGAGCGAAGTAGAGAGCGCCGGCGCCCCGCGCTCGACGACGGTCTCCGCTACGGCCTCTGTGGCCTTCGTGCCGGCCGGAGCGCGTGTCTCCCCTTCCGAAGCGATCAGGACTGGAGACAGCGCGGCAAGGGCGCACAGGAAAAAACCTCGACCCCGAGACAAGACTGGACCCTTTGGCTTGATGGATGTGAGGACGGGCCAAGTCTGCCCGTGCCCAGGACCCCCGGAGGTCAAATCCATGGATACCGGCTCCCGAGGAGCCCGAGCCCGAGCACGTCCCCTGTGAAGGATTCTCCGAGCACCCCGGGCGCCGCCTCTCTGCTCGCTTCGACATGAAGGCCAGGCCGACCCAGCGCGGGACACAGGCAGCGCCTCGCCCTCGCGCCCGTGGCCCCGGTCCGTACCCTTCTGGCCCATGAAGCGGCTGCCGACGATACGGGCCCACGCCTTTCCGGCGCGCGGGCCCGAGACCGAGCCGAGCTTCGCCCTGGCCGCCTGGCTGGCGCTCTTCCTCGTGCTCGCGCGCGCGAGCGTCTTGTTCGCGCTCGAGTTCGCGCACCATGGCGACCTCGGACTGGCTGGGCTGCGCCTCGCGAACGCCTTCCTGCCGCTCGCGGTCGCGGGAGCAGGCATCGCGCTCGCGGCCGCGCTGGGCGCCTGGGGGTTGGGGCTCGGGAGTGGGCGCGTGCTGCGTGGGCTAGTGCCGCTCGTGCTCGCGGCGGTGATGTTCGCGTTCTTGTGGGGCCGTCTGGACGACGATCCGTCGCGCCGCCACGGCCGCCAGGGCGAGCGCGACCTTCCCGAGCGACGTGTCGAGGGCGATGCGGCGCGACGG
>JABFRZ010000298.1 GCA_013140785.1 Planctomycetota bacterium
CGCCACCACCCCGACGGATTTCCAGCAGCCGGGCACGCAGCCCGGGA
Source organism: Planctomycetota bacterium (assembly GCA_013140785.1). Lineage (GTDB taxonomy): Bacteria > Planctomycetota > UBA1135 > UBA1135 > JABFRZ01. The sequence goes on from JABFRZ010000298.1 coordinate 48, forward strand.
CGCTGATCGCCCCGATCAACGACGTCAACGCCTGTACCTTCTGCCACTCGGGCTGGAACGAGGCAGAGGAGCCGTTCGAGCGCTGGTCGGGGAGCATGATGGCGAACGCCATGCGCGACCCCGTGTTCCACGCGGCGATGACGATCGCCAACCAGGACATGACGGGCGCGGGCGAGCTCTGTCTGCGCTGCCACACGCCAGGTGGTTTTGTCGAAGGCCGCGCGACGCCCGCCGACGGCTCGGGGCTCGCCCCTCAGGACTTCGACGGCGTGAGCTGCCACGTGTGCCACCGCTTGGTCGATCCGATCGCGGATCCCGCCAACCCCTTCGAGGACACCGCCATCCTCGCGGCGCTCACCCCGGCGCCCACGACTTCCCACGGCGGTCAGATGGTCGTCGATCCCGAGGACCGGCGGCGCGGTCCCTTCGACCTCGGACCAGGCTTCCCCTGGCACGACTGGCGCGAGTCGCCCTACCACCGTGAGTCGCTGATGTGCGCGACCTGCCACGAGGTCTCGAACCCGGCCTTCACACGCGTGGGCGGAGCGACGCCGAGCGCCAGCGACACCTACGTGCTCGGGACGCTGAACAGCGCGCACCCCACGCACGCGAAGACCGACGAGTTCCCGCTCGAGCGCACCTTCACCGAGTGGGCCCTGAGCGCCTTCGCGGCCGGCCCGCTCGAGATGGGCGGGCGCTACGGCGGCAATCAGACGGCCGTCAGCACCTGCCAGGACTGCCACATGCCGACCACGACCGGCACGGCTTGCCAGCCGTTCCTCGGGGGCAACACGCGTACCGACCTGCCGCAGCACGATTTCAACGGCGCGAACTCGTGGGTGCCGCGCGCGATCTACTCGCTCGACGAGTCGCAGGACCTCTATCCGGAGACGCACGACAACGGCCAGCCGCTGGCGGTGTTCGAGGCCGCCATCGCGCGCAACAAGGCCATGCTGCGCGCGGCCAGCGATCTCGCGCTCTCGAAGGTGGGCAACGATCTCGTGGCGCGCATCACGAACCAGACCGGCCACAAGCTGCCCACGGGCTACGACGAGGGCCGGCGCATGTGGATCAACGTGAAGTTCAAGACCTACGCGGGTGCCGTGCTGCAGGAGCTCGGCTTCTACGACGCGAACACCGCGACGCTCACCACCAACGACACCAAGGTCTACGAGATGGTGCTCGGCCTCGACGCGGCCATGGCGACCCTGACCGGCCTCCCGGCCGGCGCGTCGTTCCACTTCGTGCTCAACAACACGATCGTCAAGGACAACCGCATCCCGCCGCGCGGCTTCGACAACGCCGCCTTCGAGGCCGGGCAAGCGCAGCCCGTCGGCGCCAGCTACGCCAACGGCCAGTACTGGGACGACACGGCCTACCCGATCCCGCTGGGCGCGGACTTCGCGGTCGTGTCGGTGTACCACCAGACGACGTCCAAGGAGTACATCGAGTTCCTGCGCGACGAGAACTCGACCGACCTCAAGGGCGACATCGCCTACGACGAGTGGGTCGCGGCCGGCATGAGCGCGCCGGTGCTGATGGACCGCAAGTGGTTCCGCTTCCGCTCGGCGAAGCAGAAGTCGCTCTAACAGCTAGGTTTCCTGCCTTCCCCCGCGAGGCTCCGAGCCTTCGCGGTGGGCTGATCGCAGAAGCCGCCGCGCGGGCCGGCGGCGGATCGAGGGAAGACTCAAGACCATGCGCGTGGCTTCCCGATCCCGGACCGCATGGAACTGCTGCGCGAGGATCAGGTCCGTCCCGAGCTCGGCGAGCGAGTCTTCCGGCACGGCGTCTTCGGCCCGTTCGTCTTGTGGTGCTTCCTCGCGGCGCCGCTGGCCGTGGGATTCGTCCTGCGCGCGGAGCTCACGCGCGGCGCCGGCGCGCTGCCCTGGTTCGTCTGGCTCTTGCTAGGGCCCGTGGTCCTCTTGGGCGGCTTGCTCTACTCCCTGTGCCTGGTCGCGTCGGCGCAGGTCGTGAGCCGCGCCTTGCGCCCCACCAACTGGCTGCTGCGCGTCTCGGCGAAGGGACTGGTGCTCAAGTTGCGCTCGTTCCAGAACGCGCACTTCCCCACCGACGGCCCGACGGTCGCGCGCATCCCTTGGTCCGAGCTGGCCGCCGCACGCCGGGTGCGCGAGAGCGTCGAGCACGATCTCGTGCGCCGCGGCCAGACCGTCACGTCCTGGCTGGAGCTCGAGCTGAGCCACGCGCAAGACAGCGAGGAACTCGCGCGCGTCCTGGCCCACGAGCGCGAGCGGCCAGCGCCACAGAGCTCGTTCCTCGGCATCAAGAGCCGCACACGCTTCGGCCACGTGCCCGTGTTCGTGGCGCGCCCCGGGGTGGTGCGCGTCGATTGGCTGGGACGAGGCGTCCTGCGCGCGCTCGCGGCCCACGTCACGCTCGGCCAGACCCAGAAGCTCGACCTCGCCGTGGCTCCCGACGGGAAGACTCCGCTCGAGCTCGACACGCGCCTCCGCGAGCTCTGGCGCCGTGGCGAACGCATCGGCGCCATGAGCCTGGCGCGCCGCGAGCTCGGCCTGTCCCTGACCGACGCGCGCGAGCACGTCGAGCGTCTGGGGCGCGAGGCCGCGTAGCGCGCGCGGTGCCTGCGCGCGCAGCCTCAGCGCCGCACGAAGATCGGGTTGGTGATGGCGAGCGTCTCGGGCAGCTTCATGGCCCAGTAGGGCGCGCTGATCCTGTCTCCGCTGGCGACGGCAACGACCCAGTTGTCCGCGCGCGGCAGGGCGATGCGCACGCGACGCAGCTTGCGGTTCGGACCATCGCTGGTCCCGTCGCGGTTGGTCGCGTCGGAGTGAGTGTCGTCGAGCGCGACACTCGCGGCCAGCGCGCCGTTCACGACGAGCTCGAGCCGTCGCGGGGTCACCCACGACGGATGGCGCACGTCCACCAGGGCCTCGACCTCGCCGCCGGCAACGCTCAGCGTCGCGCCCATCGTCTGCCCATCGATCTCGATCGTCGCGAACATCCCGAGGCTCACGCTCACGCGGCCCGCGAGGAACGCGGCGCAGGCCGCGTCCACGTCGATCTTCATCGGATCGTCGCTCCCGCTCGGAACGTAGGTGCGGCCCTGCCCCACGATCACGCCGACGGTGTGCGAGTCGGAAGAGCCGACGCCGGTGAAGCGCTGCCCCGCCTCGAGCAGCGCGTACCAAACCGGCAACACGACCGCGGGCGGCGAGGTCGGAGCGTCGGAGTTCACCAGCTCGATGCAGTCGAAGGTGAACGCCTGTCCGGCAGCGTTGCGGCCGGTCTTCTCGTCGAAGCCGAACTTCGTGAGCGGGTCCTCGCCATCCTCCGGCCAGCGCGGGTGGTTCAGGATCACGACCTTGGCGCCCTTGGCGCGGATGCCCTGCACGAGCTTCTTCCAGTCCGCCTCTTCGTGCGGCGGGATCGCCTGGGTCGGGTCGAGCGGGAAGGCGTTCATGTGGCCGTTGTCGGTCGTGACCTCGTTGCCGACCACGGACGTGAAGTGTGCCGTGAGCGCGAGCGCGCGCTGCAGCGGCGCATAGTCGGTCTGGTGATTGTGGTCGGTGGCGACGGCCAGCTCGACGCCCTCGCCGGCCAGGGTCACCAGACGCTCCTCGACGCTCGCATCGCCGTGGCCGCTGTAGGTCAGCGTGTGCACGTGGGTGTCGGCCGCGATCCAGCCGCGCGTGTCCACCTCGCGCGCGAGCGTCAGCGCGACCTCGCGCGTCTCGCCGTAGACGACCTCGACCTCACGCGAATCCACGCTCCACTCCATGCCGCGCGAGGCCCACACCTGGACGCGGCCAGCGGGTAGCTCGAGCACGGCCAGGCCGTCGCTCGTGTAGGCGATCCCAGGCCGCACGGCGGTGGTGGGCCGCTCGGCGTAGTACAGATCGACGAGATTCCCTTGCGCGTCCGCCACGCTGACGCGCGCGGGCAACGCCTGGCCGCTGGCGCGCTCGCGCACGCGGACCTCGAGCCGTCCAAGCCGCGCGAACTCGCGCAGGCTGCGCTCGAGCAAGCGCACGCGCCCCACCGTCATGTCGTCGTCCGGAGCCGTCTTGGCCCGCACGCGCAGCGTGTTCTCACCCCGCTCGATGATCCCCGCCGGCAGCGGATACAACGCCACCCGCAGCTCGTCGTTCACGCGCTTCAGCTGCGCAAACTCCTTCCCGTTCAACTCGAGCGCCCAGTCCTCGTCCACGTCGCGAGCCGCGACCTCGAGCAACCACTCGCGCTCGTTGGGCTCGGACTCGAAGCGGATCGCGAGCGGCGAGCGCTCGGGCTCAGCGGGCGCCTCCGTCCACTCGGGCTTCTGGCCGTCGCCGAGGTGGTGCATGGCCGCGTCGAGCACGCGCCATTCCCCGGGATCCTGACGCGCGCCGAGCCACAATCCCGCGCACGCGAGCACGGACAACCCCGCTCGAATGCGCGTTCTGGTCGCGCCCTTCATCACATTCATCGCCGCTGGCCTCACCGCGGCTGGCGCCTACTCGAGCGCGCGCGCGACCAAGCGTTCCTGCTCGGCCACGTGGCGGCGGTACGAGCCAGTGGCCGGGCTCGAGGACTGCGGGCGGCCGGCGTAGCGCACCTTCCAGCCGAGATCGAGGAAGCGCTGCGAGAGGTAGGACCACGCGCCCATGTTCTTGGGCTCTTCCTGGCACCACACGAGTTCGCTTCCGCTCGCGCGCGCGACCAGCACCTGCAAGGCGGCGCGCGGGAAGGGGTAGAGCTGCTCGAGGCGCACGAGCTCGACATCGTTGCGAGCGAGCTCGGCGCGCTTCGCGACCAGGTCGTAGAAGACCTTGCCGCACGAGAGCACGAGACGGCGCGTGCGCGCAGGCCGGGCCTCGTCCTCGATCAGCTCGCGGAAGCCGCCCGTCGCGAAGTGCTCGACCGGACTGGCGGCCTGCGCGTCACGCAGCAGCGACTTGGGAGTGAACACGACCAGCGGACGCTTGGTCGTCGAGCCGCCCTGGCGGCGGAGCAAGTGGAAGTACTGGGCCGAAGTGGTGCAGTTCGCGATCGTGGCGTTGCCGTCGGCGCACAGCGCGAGGAAGCGCTCCATGCGCGCGCTGGAGTGCTCGGGTCCCTGGCCGTCGTAGCCGTGCGGCAGGAGCAGCACCAGGCCGCACCTCTCCTTCCACTTGGCCTCGCCCGCGAACACGAACTGGTCGAGCGCGATCTGCGCGCCGTTCACGAAGTCGCCGAACTGCGCCTCCCACAGGACCAGCGCGCGCGGACGAGCCAAGGAATAGCCGTACTCGAAGGCCAGCGCGGCTTCCTCGGAGAGCAGGGAGTCCCAGGCCTCGAACGAGGCGCCCGGCGCGGCCACGGTCGCGAGCGGCACGTGGTCCTTCTCGGTCACTTGATCGCGGATGACGGCGTGGCGATGGCTGAACGTGCCGCGGCCCGAGTCCTGGCCCGCCAAGCGGATCGGGACGCCGCTCGACACGAGCGATGCGAAGGCCAGGGCCTCGGCGCAGCCCCAGTCCACGCCCAGCTCGCCGCGCACCATCTGCTCGCGCCGGCGCAGCTGGCGCAGGAGGTTCGGGTGCACGACGTGGCCGTCGGGCATCTTGTTCAAGGCGTCGATGAACTCGACCAAGCGTTGGCGCGGAACTCCGGTCGGCGGCGACGGCTCGCTCGCGTAGTCGGCCGGGTCGTCGTCCGTGAAGTCGATGACCTTCTCCAGCGGAGGCTCGGGCTGCATGGGTAGCTCGGAATGCACGTCCGCGGCGTTGCGCGCGCGCGCCTGCGCCAGCTCCTCCTCGAAGCGCTTGGAGATGAGCGTGAGCTGCTCGTGCTCCAACCGCCCTCTACGCTCGAGCAGCGCGGCGTAGTTCTGCACGACGGTCGGGTGCTTGCGGATCTTCGCGTACAGGACCGGCTGCGTGTAGGCCGGCTCGTCGCCCTCGTTATGACCCCAGCGCCGGTAGCAGACCATGTCCACCACCGCGTCCTCGCCGAACTGGCTCTGGTAGTCCACCGCCACGCGCACGGCCCGCAGCACGGACTCCGGGTAGTCCCCGTTGGCGTGCAGGATGGGCGCCTGGATCGATTTCGCGACGTCGGTGCAGTAGTAGGTCGAGCGCAGGTCCTTCGGACCGGCCGTGAAGCCGATCTGGTTGTTCACGACCATGTGCACCGTGCCGCCGTTCTCGTAGGCGCAGAGGCGCGACATGTTGAGCGTCTCGGCCACCACGCCCTGGCCCGAGAAGGCGGCGTCGCCGTGGATCAGCACGGCCAGGACGCGCCGCCGCGGCGCGGCACCGGGCTCGCCGCTCTTCAACTCGCCGGTCTTCGTTTCGCCGGTCCTCATTTCGTCCTGGAACGCGCGCGTCATGCCGCACACGACCGGGTCCACGGCTTCGAGGTGGCTCGGGTTGGGCGAGAGCAGGACCTCGACCGACTTGCCGGTGAGCGTCCGGAAGGTGCCCTTCTGGCCGAGGTGATACTTGACGTCGCCCGAGCCCTCGCTCGAGAGCGGTAGCTTGGTGCCCTCGAACTCCTTGAAGATCGACTCGTACGACTTGCCCAGGATGTTCGCGAGCACGTTGAGACGCCCGCGGTGGGCCATGCCGATCACGACCTTCTCGATGCCGTGCTCGGCGGCGCGCTCGATCAGCTCGCACAGGGCCGGGATCAGCGTGTCGGCGCCCTCCAGCGAGAAGCGCTTGTTGCCCACGTATTGCGTGTGCAGGAAGCGCTCGAAGTTCTCGGCCCGGTACAGGCGCTCGAGCAGCGTCATGCGCTCCTCCTGCGTGAAGGCGCGCTCGCAGGCGGGGTTCTCGACCTGCTCGCGGATCCACCACTTCCGCTCACGGTCGGCGATGTGCATGTACTCGACCGACCAGCGTCGGCAGTATGCGCGCCGCAGCACGGCCAGGATCGCGCGCAGGGTGAGCTCGCTCTTGCCGAGCATCGGGGCCGGAAAGCTGCGCTCGAGGTCCCAAACAGTAAAGCCGTAGGCGCACGGATCGAGCGACTCGAGCAGGTCGGGCTTGTACTCGAGCGGGTCCAGGTCGGCGATGCGGCAGCCGCGCACGCGGTAGGCGTTGATCAGCTCCCAGACCTTGGGCTTCTTCTGGCTCGTGTCGCGGCGCAGATCGGCGTCGTCGGCCGCCAGCGTCCAGGGCTTCCAGGGCACGCGCAGCGTGCCGAAGATCTCCTGGTAGAGCGGCGCCGCGCCGGTCAGGAGCTCTTCCAACAGCTTCAGGAACAGCCCCGACTCGGCGCCCTGGATCACGCGGTGGTCGTAGGTCGAGGTCACGGTCACGACCGGACCGACGGCGGCTTGCGCCAGGGCCGCGGGCGAGGCCAGCGCCAGGTGCGACGGCACGCCGATCGCGCCCGTGGCCACGATCAGGCCCTGGCCCTTCATCAGGCGCGGCACGCTCATCTCGGTGCCGAAGCCGCCGGGGTTGGTGAGCGTGACGTTGGTGCCGGCGTAGTCGCTCGCCTGCAGCTTGCCCGCGCGCGCGCGCGCCACCAAGTCCTCGTACGTAGAACGGAACTGCGCGAAGTCGAGCGTCTCGGCGGCCTTGATGCTGGGCACGACCAGCATGCGCCCACGGGCTGAGTCGATGTCGATCGCGATCCCGAGGTTGACGTGCGCGTCGCTGCGCTTGAAGGGCTTGCCGCCCTGCTCGACGAAGGCCGAGCGCAGGTTGGGGAAGCGCGCCAGGGCCCGCACCAACGCGAAGGCGATCAGGTGCGTGAAGGAGGCCTTGCCGAGCGCGCGCACCTCGAGGTGCTCGTTCAGGACGGCGCGGTTCTCGACCAGGGCCTTGGCCGGAATCGTGCGCACCGAGGTCGCGCTCGGGATCGCCAGGCTCTCGGTCATGTTGAGCGCGATGCGCGCGGCCAGGCCGCTCAGGGGC
>JABFRZ010000531.1 GCA_013140785.1 Planctomycetota bacterium
CCGCTCGCCAGCGCGGCCGCGGCGGGGGGCAGCGGCAGGGACGCCGGGTTTCCCTCGGAAAGAGTGAAACCGGGGGGCGTCGAAAACGGTCCTTGCGCGTGCATCCCCCAAAGGGTGGGTGGGGGTTTGGGATGGAGTCTGCGGGCGCTCGTCGCGCTCCGCTCGCCCAGCTCGCCGTACACGAAGTTCATCCCCGGGCTGCCGACGAAGCGCGCCACGAACAGGTCCGCCGGCTCGTCGTACACGCGCGCCGCCCGATCGACCTGCAGGACCCTGCCGTCCGACATCACCACGATGCGGTCGGCCAGGCGCATGGCCTCCTCCTGATCGTGCGTCACGTACACGGTCGTCACGCGTTGCGCGAGCTGCTCGGCGCGCAGGAACTCGCACAGCGCGAGACGCAGGCCGGCGTCGAGCGTGCCGAGCGGCTCGTCCATCAACCATACCGATGGCCGCCGCACCATCGCGCGCCCGAGTGCGACGCGCTGCTGGTCGCCGCCCGAGAGCGCGCGCGGCCGCTGCGCGAAGAGCGGCGTGATCCCGAGGCGCTCGGCCACCTCCGTCACACGTCGCTCGCGCTCGGGGCGCGCCATGCCGCTGCACTCGAGCGGGAAGGCCAGGTTCTCGCGCACCGTCATGTGCGGGTAGAGCGCGTAGAACTGGAACACGAAGCCGACGTCGCGCTGCGCGGGCCGCAGCCCCGTCACGTCCGCGTCGCCGAGACGGATCCTGCCCGCGCTGGGCGTCTCGAGGCCCGCGATCATGCGCAGGGTCGTGGTCTTGCCGCAGCCCGAGGGCCCGAGCAGCACCACGAACTCGCCGGCCTCGATGGCGAGGTCGATGCCGCGCACCGCCTGCGTGCCGTCGGCGTAGGTCTTCTCGACGCGCTCGAGGGTAACGGCTTTCACCGCTCACTCCCACGCAGGTGCGAGAACAGGATCTGGGCCGCGGTCGAGACGAGCACGACGAAGAAGCCGGCGCGAAAGGCCCAGGCCGAGGAGCACAGCAGCATGAGCGCGAGGCCGGAAGCCATGCCCGCGAGCGAGACGCGATCGGCGCACACGATCCAAGGGCGCGTGCACGCGCTCACTGTTTGATCGTCCCGAAGGTCACGCCGCGCAGGAGGTGTTTGCGCACGAGCACCGTGAAGACCACGATCGGCACCACGAACACGAGCGCTCCGGCCGCGACCTGCGGCCAGGGCATTCCTTCGATGCTCCCCTGCAGGCCGGCGAAGTAGGCCGGCACGGTGATCGCGCCGCTGTGATTGAGCGTCAGCGCGAAGCCGTACTCGTTCCAGGCCGAGATGAGACAGAACACCGCCGTCACGGCCATGCCGGTCGCGGCCTGCGGCACGATGATGCGCCAGAAGGCCGCGAGCAGCGGGTAGCCGTCCACCTCGGCCGCCTCCTCGTAGGCGCGCGGGATCTCGTCGATGAAGCCCTTCATCAGCCACACCGCGAGCGACAGGTTGAAGGCCGTGTACAGGAGCACGAGCCCGAGGTGCGTGCCGCCGAGCTCGAGGCGCCGGTAGACGAGCAGGATCGGCACGACCACCGCGAGCGGCGGCATGAAGCGCGTCGAGAGCACGAAGAACAGCCAGTCCTTCGCACCCGCGATGCGGAAGCGGCTGAAGCCGTAGGCCGCGAAGGTGCCGAGCAGGACCGAGGCCACGGTCGAGAAGAAGGCGATCACGAGGCTGTGCCCGAGGTGTTGCCAGAAGCTCTGCTCGGCGCCGATGTGTACCTCGCCGAGCTTCCCGTAGGCCTCCAGCGTCGCCGCGAAGGCCGGCGCCTCGGGCTCGCCCGCGCCAGGGCGCGCGAGCACCGGCACGAAGCGCGCCTCCTGGCGTATCGTGTCGGCGCGCGTCTTGAGCGAGGTCAGCCCGAGCCAAACGAGGGGCAGCAGCGCGACGAGCGCCCAGGCGGCGAGCACGAGAACGCGCAGTGCCTTCACGTGCTCCTCCGCGCCAGCGTGTCGAGGTAGCGCGTGAACACGGTCGCGAGCGCGATCACGAGTACCAGCGCGAGGCACGCGTAGGCCGATCCGAGCCCGAGCTTCCCGTCGCGAAAGAGCACCTGATAGAGCAGCGTCGAGACGGTCTGCGTGCGCTCGTCGTTCGGTCCGGTGACCGCCATCACGAGGTCGAACTGCTTGAGCGCGTCGGTCGCGCGCAACAGCGCCGCCAGCCCGAGCAACGGCGCGCACAAGGGCAGCGTGATGCGACGGAAGACCGTCCAGCGCCCGGCGCGGTCCACCTCGGCCGCCTCGTACAGCGTGCCCGGGATCGAGTTCAGCGCCGCCAGCGAGATCAGCAGCATGAACGGCGTCCACATCCACACGTCGATCAGAAGAATCGACAGGAACTTGAAGTCGCTATCCGTGGTCCACTGCGGCTCCGCGAGGCCGAGTGCTCCGAGCGCCTGGTTCAAGACCCCGTAGTTCCCGTCCAGGATCAGGTTCCAAAACAGCCCGATCACCGCCGGCGAGAGCATCATCGGTACGAGCAGCGCGGTCAACAGCACGTCACGCCCGCGGAAGCGCGCGCGCAGCGCCAGCGCCACCACGAAGCCGAGCACGAGCTCGATCGCCACCGCAGAGGCGACGAACAAACCCGTGCGTCGCAACGCCTGCGCGAACTCCGGATCCGCGAACACGCGCCCGTAGTTCGCCGTCCCGCGCCACTCGAAGCCCCTCGCGACCAGCTCGGCGTCCGTGAACCCGAGCACCAGGTTGTAGGCCAGCGGGAAGACGTTGAACGCCACCAGGAACACGAGCGTCGGCGCGACGAAGGCGTAGCCCAACATCTCACGGCGCGGTGCGGTCATGCGGGTGGGAGAGCCTAGTGGACTGTACCAGCAGATTCGCTAGCAGCCTTCGGCCCCCTTCGCCGTTGGGCTGCGTTGCTCCTCCTCGACGTATCGCCCTGGATACGCGGTCGTCGTCGCGCCTTGCCCAACGGCGAATGAGGCCGAACTCTGCCAACGAATCAGCTGTTACAGTCCACTAGTCGGCGCTCGGCGCCGCTCCAACCGCAAGGCCCCCGGTCGCCTTGCGTCGCCGACGTCGAGCTCGCGATCGCCGAGATCGAGAAAGCAGTGCGCCGAGTTCTTGCGCGTCAAGCTCCACCGGCCGCGCGGCCGCGGGCGTGGCCCCGGAACGGTCCGGAACGGTGTAGGATGGCGGCCCCATTGATAAGGGAGGTCATCCATGTTCGTCGCCGTGTCCGCTCGCCTGGCCGTCGCACTCTGGAGCTGTGCTCATCTCGCCACCCCGCTCGGCGCCGCGCAGGGGATCGCCGGTGACGTCACGGCGAGCCTGATCAGTGCCGATTCGACGCGCGTCGTCTATCGCGCCGATCTGGAGCGCGACGACGTCTTCGAGCTCTACAGCGTCCCGATCGCAGGCGGACCCAGCCGCAAGCTCAATCGGGCTCCTGTTCCGCAGGGCGACGTCGAGGACTTTCGCATCAGCCCGGACTCGCGCCGTGTCGTCTACCGCGGCGACGTGGAGCGGAACGATGTCTTCGAGCTCTACAGCAGCGCGCTCAACGGCCGCCTGCCGGCCGCGCTGCTGAACGGTCCGCTCGTCGCCGGCGGCGACGTCGCGAGCTTCGAGCTCTCCGGCGACTCGCGCCACGTCGTGTACCTCGCCGACCAGGACGTGGACGGGAGGACGGAGCTCTACAGCGCCCCGCTCACGGGCGGTGCGTCTGTCAAGCTGAACGATCCGCTTTCGCCGGGCGGAGTCGTGAACAGCTTCGTGATCGCGCCAAGCGGCAAGCGCGTGGTCTACCTCGTTCGCCAGGATGCATCCGGGACGAAGTACGAGCTGTACACGGTTGCGACCCAGGGCGGCGTCCCCGTCAAGCTCAACGAACCGCTCGGGCCCGGCATGACCGTCAAGCTCGACTACTTCGTCTCTCCCGACTCGCGCCACATCGTCTTCCGGGTGGACCGGAACACCCAATTCGAACCGCGCCTCTACGCGGCCTCGATCCTGGGCGGCCCCCCCATCGAACTCGGCCAGTTCGTGCGTGACGGCGACTACCAGATCACGCCCGATTCGAGCCGCGTCGTCCACATCGGCGTCAATGGGTTCCTGGTCGTTCCGATCCTCGGCGGCTCCGCGACCCGCCTCGAGTTGCCGTTCGTCCCCGGGCATCCATCGCGGATCGACCACTTTGGCGTCAGTCCCGACTCGAGGTTCGTGGTCTGCCACTTCGAGAGCGGTGACGCGGAGATCGCGCTCTTCAGCTTGCCGCTCGGCGGCGGGGCACCGGTCGAGCTCTCCAGCACGAACCAGCACGGCCACGAGGTGGACGGGGGGAGCATCACGCTCGATTCGACCCGCGTGCTGGCCTTCGTGTTCGGGTCGGTGGAGGAGCTCTACAGCATCCCGATCTCGGGCGGTCCGGCCGTGCTGCTCGAGGTCGGGGAGCCCTTCGGCGCGTTCAGTCCCGACTCGAACCGCTTCGTCTACACGAACTCGTCAGGGGTGTACGAGCTCTTCAGCGTTCCGGTCACCGGCGGCACGCCGGTCAAGCTCAATCCCGGGCTCGTGACGGGCGGGAACGTCGTCGGCCTCCCGATTCCCGAGGTCAGCCCCGACAGCGTGCGCGTCGTCTACCGCGCCGACCAGGACACGAACGACGTGATCGAGCTGTACTCCGTGCCGATCGGCGGCGGTCCGGCGATCAAGCTCAATTCGCCCCCCGCGATCCGTCTCCCGCGCTGAGCCCGTTCAAGGCAGCAACCCCGCCTCCTTCAGGATGCGCTCCTTCTCGGCCGCGAGCTGGTCGAGTGCGTCCTGCACGGAGAGCTCGCCGTCGATGGCCTTGCCGAGGTGCTTCTGCGTGACGTTGAGCAGCTCGTTGAAGACCGGCACGTTCCAGAAGTCGCGCATCGTGTCGATCGAGTCGGCGAAGGGCGCGTTGTAGGGCGTCTGCGCGCGGAAGGCGGGGCTCGCGAGGATCGCGGTGTTGGCGGTGAAGCCGGCGGGCTTCTCGATCCAGCGCTCTTGCACGGGACGCTGCAGGAACCAGGCGATGAACTTCTTGGCGAGCTCCTTGCGCTCGGGCGCGATCCGGGTGGAGATCGAGAGGCCCTGGCCGCCCAGGCTGGCGACGCGCCGGCCATCCTTGCCGGGCACGGGCGCGAAGCCGACGCGCTCGCCGTACTGCGCCTGGATCGAGGGGAAGAAGGCGAAGTAGTTGCACAGCATCGCGGTCGAGCCGTTCTGGAAGGCCTCGAGCACCTCGCCGTAGCCCAGGTTCTCCGCGCCCTTCGGACCGAGGCGCACGAGCTCGGCGAAGAACTCGAGCGCGGCCGCGGTCGCGGGCGTGTTCAGGTGCCCGACGACGTGGTTGGAGTCGTCCGCGTGCCACTTGCCGCCGAAGGCCCACAGGAGATTCTGGAAGCCCATCGTGAGCGAGTCGTAGGCGCGTCCGGTCGGGAACGCGCAGCCGTAGCGCTTCTCGGCCGGCCGCTGGAAGAACTGCGCGATGTCGCGGAACTCCTCCCACGTCGCGGGGACCGCGAGCTCGCGTCCGAAGCGCTTCTTGAAGGCCGTGCGCTCCGCTGCGTCCTCGAACCAGTCCTTGCGGTAGGCGAGCCCGATCGCATCGGTCTCGCACGGGGCCGCGTACCAGCGCCCGCTGCCCTCCGGGTACTCGCACAGATAGCGCGCCGCACGCGGATGGATCGAGTCGAGCGCGATCACGCTGGGCAGCCACTCGGTGAGCTCCTCGTACAAGCCCTTCGTCGCGCCACGTCCGATCCACTGCGAGTCGCCGATCACGATGTCGAACTTCGTCTCGTTGCCGCCGAACTCCTGGAACACTTGCTCCTGGTAGGAGTCGAGCGGGATCTGGCGCACGTCCACGGCGATGCCGGTCTCGCGCGTGAAGTCCTGCGCGAGCTCCGCCAGCCCCGCGGCCGGCGGCCACTGGAACCACCACACCGTCACGGGCCGGATCTCGTCGCTCTCGGCGGCCTTGCTCGAGCAGCCGGCGAAGATGGAGGCGAGGAGCAGCGGGAGGAGAGAGCGTTGCAGGGGAGCCATGGAGTGCGCGCTTGGACAGGGGGAGCGGGATCCAGGCTGCGTAGGATAGAGACTCAGCGCGGAGCCGTGGGTGCGGGATCCGCCAGGATCACCAGCCCCTCGACGTCCCGCTCCAGGTCCAGCGGCTGTCGGCCGCGGACCGCGCGCCACGCGCCGGGCGTCGTCTCGACCAGGAACAGCTCGTACTTCCCGCGCGAGCCTTGGAGCTCGAAGCTGCCATCGGGCTGCAAGCGCCCGAGGCCGGAGCCGTGGCGCGCTTCGGGCTCGTCCGCGGCGAAGAGGGTCACGGCCATGCCCGGGATCTCGTCCGACAGCAATCCATTCACGCGCCCGCGCACGCGCAGGAAGAGCGGCTCGAGCTCGAACTCGAGCGGCACGCGCGACCTCTCGGGGTCGTGCTCCACCGGGGCGCAGCCATCCGTGTGCAGGCGGCTCTCGCTCGCGTAGCCGATCGTGACCTGCACGCGCCGGTCGGCCGGCAGGCGCAGGAGCGTGCGCAGCTCGCCGTCCACGTCGCAAGGGATCGGAACGCCGTTGATCGTCGTGGGCACGACCAGCGCCTCCGGGCCCTCGCCCTCGAGCAGGGAGACGTAGTAGCGGTAGCTCCCGCCGCGCACGACGCCGCGCACGAGCGCCGGGACGTGGATCGCGGGATGGAGCTCGAGCACGTGCTCGCGCGCGCACGCCTCGTCCTCGCTCAGCGGTCCGAGGAAGGCGAACTCGTCCCAGCTCGTCCAGTGCGGGTACACCGTGACGGCCTGCTCGAAGGCCGCGGAATTCCAGCGCAGCGCGAAGCGGCCCTCGTCGTCGGTGTAGACGCGCCCGTACTGCCAGCTCGCGCGCGAGGGATCCGCGAGCCGTGGCAGGACCTTCATTCCGACCTGGAAGCGCGCGACCGGCTCGCCATCGCGTACCACTCGGCCCTGCAGGGTCCGCGAATGGGGAAGCGGTCGGAGCGCGAGCTCGATGGGCTCGGGCCCGGCGGACGCACGCGCGTCGAGCTCGAACGCCTGGTCTGCCTCGTAGCCTTCCTCGTCCAAGGTGAGCCGCGCGATCTCCGGCGTCACGTGCGCGGTGTTGGGGTCCCCGTCTCGGAACAAGACCCACGCGAGCCCGTCCCGGTCCGACTCGAAGGAACTACGCCCGACGATCTCTCCGTTCGTGAGGAGCTCGCACCAGCCGCGGGCCATGTAGATCGGCATGCGCGTCTCGCCGTCCACGACGCGCACGCGCGTGCCGCTCACCGGGGCGAGCACCAGCTCGACCCGCTTGGTCGGATCCGCGACCTTCGTGCTCGGGCTCACGACCGCTCCGTCGTGCCGGACCTCGTGCGCCTGGAAACCCGGCGCAAAGGCGCCGAAGATCGCGGGCAGCGTCGGCGCGGTGACGACGAGCTCGCCGCGCGCGTCCGTCCGATCGCGGCCGCGCGCGAGCGGGGACTCCGCGGAGATCACGTACGCATCGGGGATCGGCCGTCCCTCCGTGTCCATCACGCGCACGAGGAGCACCCTCTGCGGGGATCCGGTCCCCAGCACGAGGTCGGGCAGCGCCTCGGGCGCGCGAGGTAGGGCGACGCTCAGTCGCCCGTCGAGCTCGCCCAGGCGCGCGCGCACCTCGACCGTGTTCTCGTCGCCGCGAGTGGGATCGTCGAGCACGTACCAACCTTCCGCGTCCGTCGTCGCCTTGGCCACGGGCCGCAGCCATGTCTGCACGTTGGACTGGGGCTTCGGGCGACGCTCGTCGGCCGGCGTCACGCTCACGCGCCAGGTCGGCGCCACGAGCTCGACCTCGGCGCCGGCGGCCGGGCTCGCATCCGCGTGCGTGACGCGGCCGAACAG
>JABFRZ010000682.1 GCA_013140785.1 Planctomycetota bacterium
CTGAAGACCAGCGTCAGGACACGTGCCGCCGCTCCGGAGGAAGAGAGGTCGCGTTGGAAGGCGCCCAAGCTGCGCGCGAGCTCCTCGAGCCGGGCCGCGTGCAGCGCGGCCTGGCGCGCGTGCGTATCGAAGCCGCCCAGCGTGACGAGAAACAGGCGCGTATCGAACCCGCCGGCGACCAGCCGCCCGACCAGGCGCAGCTTGCGCGCGAGGCCGAAGTCGGGGTATTCGGCATGCGTCGCGCGCGTGATCACCTCTTCCATCCGGTCGGCGGCGGCGTAGGCGCTGCGCGCGGCTCCGCGCAGGAAGGCGAGATCGCCGCTCGCGTTCGCCTCGTCGCGCGCGAGGCTCGTGCGTTCCCGCGCGAGGCCCCGATGCTCTGCGATCCGCAGGCTGTTCTCGTCGCGCACGGTCGGAGCGAAGAGGCTCGCACCCATCATCGCGAGCGGTAGGTTCTCGTCACCGATGTGCAGGGCCGGCATAGCGCCCGGGTGGGCCGCCACGAGCTGGTCGGCCATCCTTCCCAGCCAGCCAACCCCGCGCGGGGGCGACACCGGATCGGCGCTGTGCCAGATCTCGAGCGAGCGGAAGTGCGAGCGGCTGGCGTTCGGGTAGCCGACGCCCTGTATCACGGTCATGCGGCCCTCGGCGTAGAGCTCGGCCAGCTCACCCAGCGCCGGGTGCAGACCGTGGTCGCCGTCGAGCGTGTGCAGGCTCGTGCTCTTCAGCCCGAGCGTCGGGCGCAGCTGGAAGTACTCGTCCTGGCGATGGGGAACGACTGTGTTCAGGCCGTCGTTGCCGCCCGTGAGCTGCACGACCACGAGCACGCGCTCGCCGTCACCTCTCGTCAGTCGGCGGCCAAGAGGCGCGAGAGCGGGTACGAGCGCCGTGACGCGCACTCCTTCGACCAGGAACTGCCTGCGTGTGACGAACATGAGGGCCTTCCGCCTCAGAAGAGCTGGAACTCTGGGGACGTGAGCACGAGCGCCACCGCGGCTGCGCGCGCGTCGTCGCGGCCGGCGGCCACGAGGCGTTCGAGCTCCGCCTGCGGGGCTTGGCCGGCCGCCTCGGGCAGCAAGCGCTCGAGGACGCGGGCGGGCAGCGACTCGTCGGATCCCGCGAGACCGGGCGCGAGGTTCAATTCGGCCACGCCCCCAGCGCCAGCCGCCAGTTCGGACAGTGCGTTATGGCGCGCGATCCAGCTGCCCGAATGGATCCAGGCGCGCCCGCCGTCCCAGCCCTTGACCGAGGGCGGACGGAAGAGCGCCTGGCCCATGTCGGCGGCCAGGCGCGCGGCCCGTTTGGGTACGAGCGAGGCGTCGAGCGCGCGCGCCGCCACGGCCAGGAGCTCGACCGGACCTGCAATGCGCGAGCGGCGCGCCGCGGGCGAGAAGAAGAGCCGCGAGGCCAGCAGGATCTCCAGCGTACGCTCGATGTGCCACTCGACCTGCACCAGGACGCGCGCGAGCGCCTCGATCCATTCCTCGGCCGCCGCCGGCGCGACGAAGGCCTCGAGCAACACGCGCGCGACGTGTCGCGCGCAGGCCGGCTGCTCCAGCACCAAGCCGAGCGCCCCGTCGCCGTCCCAGTTGCCGGTTCGGCCGAAGAGCGTCTTGTCGCCCTCGTCGTGGTGCTCGCGGCGAAAGACGAACGAGCGCCCCGCCGTGCCCCAGCCGGAGAAGGCGCGCGCGGCCTCTTGGATGTCGCGCTCGCAGTAGTGTCCGATGCCCAGGGTGAAGAGCTCCATCACCTCGCGTGCGAAGTTCTCGTTCGGGTGACCGCGGCGGTTGCTGTCGCCGTCGAGCCAGACCAGCATCGCGGGGTCGCGCGCCACGGCGCGCAGGAGCACGCGGAAGTCACCCAGGCCATGCGCACGGAACAGCTCGTTCTGGGCGTGCATCAGGCGAACGTCGTCGACCTTGTCGTTCGAGGTCGCGAACAGGTCGTGCCAGACGAGCGCCATGCGCTCGCGCAGCGGCGCGCCGCCTGCGAGGATCAAGGCCATCCACCAGGCTTGCAGCAACTCGAGGTCAGCCGCGGCGAGCAGGGGGCGGATCGAGGCACGCAGCTCGGGTGCCGTGTGATCCGCGAACAGGCGTGCGAGCGTCGGCGCGAGGCCCTCGTCCAGCGCCCGTTCCAGCTCCTCCGGACGAGCTCCGAAGCCGGCGCGTCGGTAGAGGTGCAGCGCGGCCGGGCGATCCCATTCTCCGGCGCGCGGGCGCCAGGGCTGGAGCAGTTCGCCCGTCATCGTTCCGTTGCCGCATGAGGCTGCGTTGATGCGCGAGGCTCAGTTGGCGCGCGAGCCAGGCGCAGCTCCAGCACGAGTTCGGGAGCGGAGCGGTCCTCGCCGCCGAACTCGACGTGCGCGCCTTCGAAGGCCGCGAGCGCGCGGCACAGGCCCCGGATCTCCTGCTCGGCTGCCGCACGCGAGAATCCGTCTGTCAGCATCTTGCGGGCCACCAGGACCTCCAAGTTCTGGTCGAGCGCCGCGCGCCAGCCGCGCGCATCCAGGTCGAGGGTCTCGCGTGGATCCCACGCGGCGCCGGGCCTCGCACCCGCAAGTTCACGCACGAGCTCGCGCACCAGCGATTCGTGCGTGCCCAACACGAGGTGCCGGCCGACGACCGCCAGCGCAGGCTCGAGGTTGTGGCGCACGTCCACGCCCTCGCCCGGAACGGGCGTGGAGAAGCGCGCGGCGCTGATCTCGACCGCACCCTCGCGTGCGAGGTGAAGGCGCATGCTCTTCCGGCCCTTCTGCGCCTGATCCACGTTGATGAGCGCCACGCTGGTCTGGAATGCGGCCGTCCACTGCTCAGCCGCACGCTCGTCGTCGAGCACCACCACGACGGCCACGCCAGGCAGCGGGATCTCCGGGCGCCGCTCGTCGGCGAACTCGAGCTCGCGCGACACGAGCCGGATCCAAGGCGAAACCCGCGCGAGGACCTCCTCGCCGAGATCCTGGCCCTCGAAGAGGAGCGCTGCGTTGGTGATGGCCTCGGCGAAGTCGGGCAGCGACTCGGGCGCGAAGAGCTCGGAACGCAGGGTGAAGTAGCGCGCGAAGTCGCGGTAAAGCAGGGCCTGTGCCAGACCATTCGCCGCCAGCTCGGCCGGCACGGCTCCCTCGCGCGCCATGGGCGCGAGGGCCGTGACACACGGCGCCTCGTGAGCTCGGAGGCGCAGCTCCAGGCCATGTTCGCCGCGCAGCGCCAGGGCGGCCGAGAGCGCGCGGGCGGAGAAGAGTGCGCCAGCCTGCGCCCCGAGGATGGCTTGGACCGCGGGTGAGTGATTCGAGCCGCGCAGGTCGCGGAAGCCCTGGTCGGCGTGTGGCTCGAGCGCGGACAGCTCGAACCAGGCCCAAAGCGCCGTGTCCTCCGGCCGTGCCGAGTGGTGCGCGAGGAAACCCGGACGATCGAGCAACCCGCGCCCATCGGGATCTGCCGCCAGCTCGAGTACTTCAGCAACCAAGTCACGGCCGTTGCCGAACACGAGCAACGCTTCGCGCCGCGCGATCACGGCCTCGCCGAGTCTCCAAACCTCGGCGCCACTCCAGCGCTCGTGCGGCGCGTCCAGGCCGCCCGGCCAGCCGACCTGCCGCTCGATCGCGTCGAACACGAGCCCGAGGTGGCGCGCGACCGTGTCCGCGTCGCGGCCGAGCGCGAGCACGACCGTCTTCTTGGATTCTGGGTCGAAGCCCAGCCCGAGGCCACGCTCGGTGAACTCCGCGGCCGAGAGCAGCGCGGATTCGCCCAGCCAGGCCTCGGCCTTGACGAGCGCTTCGACAGGAGACACCGGAAGATCGTCCAGCCAGCTTCCGCCGAACTCACTTGCCTGCAGCGCGCGCAGGAAGGGGTAGTCGAGACCCTGCTCGAGCACCGGGTGGAGTCCGCTTGCGTCGAGGTAGACGAGGCAGCGCTCCGGCACCAGCGAAGCGAGTGCGCGGTCCGCCGCCAGCGGGGCGGGCGGTTCGGTCCGCGGCCACGGTCTCAGGACGGACAGCAGGGCGAGGGCAGCGATCGGTAGGAGTCGATTCATCGGGCGAGTCTCGGTTCGAGTCATCCGTAGAGCCCCGCGATCGGAAGACGTGAAAGGAAACGTACGAGCGCCCTTTCGGGAACCGTTGCCATGGTCGGAATCCAGAGCCGCGGGCAGAATGGTGAGGCCAGAATGGTGAGGTTGGTCCCGCTGCCTCGCTGGCGCGGCGCCGCTCACAGCTTCCCCCTGCACCGGAATTGGCATGAGCCTTCGTCGTCAGCTCCTGGGTTGCATGGCCGCCATCGGAGCCCTCGCTCCGCATGCGAGCGCCCAGGCCACTCCCCGCCCCCAGCCCTTCTGCATCCGGGGCGTGTCGCTCGATCGGGCGGGTGAGGTCAAGGCCACCCTGATCCTACGCGCCGGCGCGATCGCCGCCGTGCTCGACGAGGCTGCCCCGGTTCCACCCGGCGTGCGCGTGATCGACGGCGCCGGCCTGCTCTGCCTGCCGGCCTTCTTGGACTCATACTCACGCCAGGGATGCACCGTGCCGCAGCCGGTCAAGGACCAGGACGTTCCGCCGGATGTCTTGGCCGACGTGGGCATCGACATGCGCTTGGCCAACCGCAAGGGCATCCAGCCGGCGTTCCTCGCCGCCACGGCGCTGGCGATCAGCAAGGAACAGGGTGAGGCTTGGCGCAAGCACGGTTTCGGCGCCTTGCTCGTGGCTCCGGGCGGTGAACTGCTCTCGGGAACGAGCACGCTCTCCACGACACGCGAGGCCGCGATGAGAGATCTGGTCCTCCGCGACGAGGTCTTCGCACACGCCGCCTTCGCGGCCAGCGGCCCGGGCTACCCGAGCACCCTGATGGGGTACTTCGCCCAACTGCGGCAGTTCCTGCTCGACTGTCAGCGACAGATCGAGCTCGAACAGCGCTACGGGCAGGGGCGCCCCGGACTGCGGCCGCCGTTCGACGCCGAGCTCGCCTCGGGTGCCGCGCTGGTCTCGGGCCAGCGTTCCATCCTGTGCGAGGCCAGCGAGTCGGATGACATCGAGCGCTGGCTGCGCCTCGCCGACGAGTTCGGACTTTTCCTCGACTTTGTCGGAGGTCTGGAGGCCTGGAGGGTGAAGGAGATCCTGCTCGAGCGCGACGCAACCGTCGTGTTGACGCTCGACTGGGGCAAGGAAGCCAAGGACCCGCGCCCGAAGGACAAGAAGGGCAAGGAAGAGACCGAGAAAGAGAGGGCGGAGAGCGAGCCAGCTCCCGAAGTCGAACCCATGCCGGACCCCGGGGTCGAGCACGAGGTGACAACACCCGCGGACGAGGAGCAGCTCTGGAAGTACGAGGAGCCCTTCGCCGTGCGACTCGAGCGACGCCAGAAGTGGGAGCAGGGTCGCGACTGCGCCCTGCGGTTGCACGAGGCCGGCGTACGCTTCGTCTTCGGCACGGCGAACGGCAAGCCGGGCGAACTCCTGAAGAACGTGCGCTCGTTGGTCGAGGCCGGTTTGCCGGCGGATGTCGCGCTCGACGCACTGACACGCCGCGCAGCCGAGTTCCTGGGCGTGGAAGAGCGCCTCGGGAGCATCGCGACGGGTCACGACGCCACGTTCACGCTGTGGCGCGCGGATCCGTTGACCGACGAGGACGCGAGCCCCGCGTGGATCTTCGTCGATGGCTTTCCGAGCGAGTTCAAGGAACAGGCGAAGAAGAGCAAGGAGAATGGCGTGGGCCCGGGCGAGGGAGTGGACCCCACGGGGACCTGGCGGCTCGTGTTCGCCGAGGCCGAGGGTGTCAAGGAGGCCACGCTCGCGCTGGAGATGGAGGAAGACGGCAGCGTGACCGGCACGCTCGAGTTCGAGAACCCAACGGGCGGTCCCAGGGTCGAGTCCGAGGTCGAGGGGCATGTTGCGGGTGATCAACTCGAGCTCGAATGCACGCTCGAGTTCGGCGAGTTCGAGATCGACAACACGCTCACGGCCACGATCGAAGGCGACACGCTCGACGGCGAGAGTTCGTACCAGCCTCCCGGAAGCAATACGACGACCAGGCAGACCTTCAGCGCGAAGCGTGAGCCCGAGTAGGAAGACCTCCATGAAGCTGTTCTCCCTCGTCCTGTTCTCCGTGCTCGCCGGAGCCTCCGGTGACGGCACCACCGAGCACCCGAGCGAACTGGACATCGATCGCATCCCGAGCCTGGATGCGTCCGGCGGCGCCCTGATCCGCGCTGTGACGATCCATTCAGCCGTCGCCCCCGCCTTCGTTGCCGACCTGCTCGTCCGAGACGGCGACATCGCCGCGATTGGAACCGACTTGGACGCGCCAAGTGGCGTGCTCGTGATCGATGGCCGCGGCCGACACCTCGCGCCCGGAGTGATCGACACGCACTCGCACATGGCCATCGACGGCGGCGTCAACGAGGGCACGCTCTCGATCACCGCCGAGTGCGACATCAGCGATGTGATCGAGCCGGACGACGTCTCGATCTACCGCGCGCTGGCCGGTGGCGTGACCACCATCCAGTGCCTGCACGGCTCGGCCAACGCGATCGGCGGCCGTAGCGAGGTCCTGAAACTGCGCTGGAAGCGCCGCGCGGACGAGCTGCGCTTCCCGGGCGCAGCGCAGGGCATCAAGTTCGCGCTGGGCGAGAACCCGAAGCGTTCCAACTTCAGTCCCGGCGAGCGCTATCCCGCCACGCGCCCCGGGGTCGAGTCGGTCTTCTTGCGCGCGTTCAAGCGCGCGCTCGAGTACCAGTCCGAGTGGGCCACCTTCGAGGCCGCGCGCGGGCGTGGCGAAGACGTCGCAGCGCCGCGGCGCGACGTGCGTCTCGACGTGCTCTCCGGGATCCTGACGGGCGACGTGCGCGTCCATTCGCACTGCTATCGCGCGGACGAGATCCTGATGCTGCTGCGCACGGCCGAGAACTTCGGCTTCCGTGTGCAGACGTTGCAGCACGTGCTCGAGGGCTACAAGGTCGCGCACGAGATCGCGCAGCACGGCGCGGGCACCTCGACCTTCAGCGATTGGTGGAGCTACAAGGTCGAGGCCTACGACGCCATCCCGCAGAATGCGGCCTTGCTCGACGAGGCCGGCGTCATCTCGACGCTGAACTCGGACAGCGACGAGCTCATTCGCCACCTCTACCACGAGGCCGCGAAGTCGGTGCGCTACGCCGGGCTCGACCCGGTGCGCGCGCTCCGGCTCGTTACGCTCAACTCGGCCATACAGCTCGGCATACAGGAGCACGTCGGGTCGATCGAGGTCGGCAAGGACGCGGACCTCGTGCTGTTGAACGCCGACCCGCTCTCGGTCTACGCGCGCGTCGAGTGGACGATGGTGGACGGCAAGATCGAGTTCCAGCGGCGCGACGCCTTCGGTCTCGACGCAGGCAACGTCCCGGCGCACCTGCTGGTCGTGGAGGCGCCGGTCGAGGCCGGCTTCGATCCGCGCGCGGCCGACCTCCTCGCAATCGTCGGCGGCACGCTGCATCCCATCGCGGACGCCGACGTTCCCAGCGGCACGCTGCTGATCCAGGGCGGGCGCATTGTCGATCTCGGAGCCGACG
The DNA here is from genome assembly GCA_013140785.1 of Planctomycetota bacterium. GTDB lineage: Bacteria > Planctomycetota > UBA1135 > UBA1135 > JABFRZ01. Next base: position 7,534 of record JABFRZ010000682.1, read on the forward strand.
TCGTCGTGCCGGCCGGAGCGCAGGTGATCGACGCTGCCGGCCAGCACGTCTGGCCGGGCATGATCGCCCTGAACACGTCGCTCGGGCTGCGCGAGATCGGCTCGGTGCGCGGCACGTTGGACGACGCGGAGATCGGCGGCAATCAACCCGACGTGCGCGTGGCCAGCTCGATCCACGCCGATTCGGAGCACATTCCGGTGACGCGCACCAGCGGCATCACGCGCTCACAAACAGCGCCTCAAGGCGCTGGTCCGTTCCGCGGCCAGTCGGCCGTCATGCGCCTCGGCGGTGACACCTGGGAGGAAGCGCTCACGCTCGATCGCGACATGCTGCACGTGCGCTTCCCGGTCACGCCCAACGTGGCCGACGAGAAGAGGGAGAAGAAGCCGGACGAGCTCGATGAGATGAAGAAGCTCCTGGCCGAGGCGCGCGAGTACGGGCGCCTGATGGACGAGGCTGCGCAGCAGGGACTGGTGCCGCCGCCCTTCGATCCGCGCTTGGACGCCCTCGTGCCGTACGCGCGCGCACAGAAGCGCGTCGCCGTGCACGCGAACAACGCTCAAACGATCCTGCGCGCGCTGGAATTCGTGCAGCAGGAGAAGCTCGATGCCGTGCTCTACGGCGCGGCCGAAGGTTGGAAGGTCGTGAACGCGATCCGAGAGGCCGGCCTGAGCGTGGTAGTGGGGCCCGTGCTCGCGTTGCCAGCCGCAGACTACGACCCATACGACGCCGCCTACGCCAATGCAGCCGTGTTGCACCGGGCAGGGGTCGAGATCGCGATCATGGCCGCGGACGACGACAACACGCGCAACCTGCCGCTCCACGCCGGCGTGGCCGTCGCGTACGGACTGCCGCGCGAAGTGGCGCTGCGTGCCATCACCTACACGCCGGCCAAGTTGCTCGGCCTCGAGTCCGAGCTAGGCAGTCTGGGAGTCGGCAAGCTCGCGGACGTCGTCGTCACCGACGGCGACCTGCTCGAGGCCACGACGCGCGTCTCGGCCGTGCTCATCGAAGGCCGGGTCCAAGATCTCGGCAACCGCCAGACCGAGCTCTACCACGCTTATCGCGAACGCATGCAGCGCCTGAGGAGGCAGTAGCCACATGGATCAGAAAGAGGTCAAGCTCGACTGTCCGTGCTGCCAGAGCCGGCTCGAGATCGACGTGCGCACCGCCTCGGTCGTGCGTTGGCGAAAGAAGGGTGAGCTCGACGAGACCGGCAAGCCCGTGCTGCGCGAAGGCGATTGGAGCGCGGCGTCGGAACGCGTGAGCAAGCGAATCGGATCCGCGGGCGACAAGTTCGACGAGTCGCTCTCGCGCGAGAAGAAGCGCGCGCAGGACCTCGAAGATCTGTTCCGCAAGGCGAACGAGAAGCTCGGCAAGAAGGCCGAGGAGTAGCCCGCTGCGCGTGAGCGTCCGGCGCATCGCCCCACGATGGATCGTGGCCTTGGCTGTCCTGGCGGCCGGTGACTGGCTGCTGGGGAGAGCGCTCCTCGGCGACGGCCTGTTCCTCGCTCGGCCCGTGGCCCCCTTCGATCCGCCGCTGTTCTCGTCATCCCAGCGCGCGGCGTTGGCGTACATCGAGGGAGAGCTCGCGGGCTCCAAGCCGAAGACGGGCAAGTTCGACTCCGAGCTGGGCTGGTGCAACTCTCCCATGAGCGGGTTCGGAGAGTTCACCTACGATTGGGCCGGCGCGCGCATCGGTGTGGCGCCACTTGAGCGCGTGAAGGTGCCCGGGACGAGGCGCGTCGTGGCGGTCGGTTGCTCGATGACACACGGCGAGGAGGTTGGCGCCGCAGAGTCGTGGTGCGCGCAGCTAGACGCGCAACTCGAGCGTCTGGAGGTCGCGAATCTCGGCGTCGCGGCCTACGGCATCGATCAAGCGCTGCTGCGGCTGCGACGGGACGGCTGGCCGCTCGAACCCGACGAGGTCTGGCTCGGCATCCTGCCTCAGGCTGCGCTGCGCATGACCACGCTCTTCCGGCCCCTGCTCGACCATTGGTCGCTCGACGTGGCCTTCAAGCCGCGCTTCCGGCTCGGCTCCGCAGGCGCCCTCGAGCTCGTGCCCAATCCCGCGCGTACCCTGGCCCAAGCCGCGAGCCTCTTGCGCGACCAGGGGCTCTTCATGCAGGCCCTCGGGGAGGACGACCCCTGGGTGGCGCGCGCTCCACTTGCCTACGCGCCGCGTGGCTCGAGTTGGACGCACGGGTCGTTCACGGCCAGACTGATCCTGACCGTGGTGGAGAGGAGCGGCCGGAGGCTCGAGGCGACCTTCGATGAGCACAGCGAATTCGGAAGACTCCACTCGGCCATCGTGCGCACGATGGCGGGTGAGTGCGCGGCGCGGAGCGTGGCCTTTCGAGTGATCGTCCTGCCCGGTCCTGACGATCTCGAGCAGCGCCGGGGCGCTGGTCGAGGCTATTGGGAGGACTGGGTCGAACGCATGCGAGCGCAAGGGACGAGCGTCCTGGATCTCGCTCCGGATCTGAGCCGGTTGCAGGACGAGGGCAGACATCCGTTCGCGCCGGGTGGCCACTACACGCCGGAAGCCAGCAAGGTCGTTGCCAAGATGCTGGCTGCGGAACTCGTTCGCTGAGGCACTTCGTGGCGCGGTCGTTCGATACCCGTCGGCGGCGCGTCTGGCCAGCGACGATCCATCACGCCGCCTAGTTCTCGATACCTGCGAGACGGGACACTAGGCTGCGCGCCCTTCGCGGTCTTCACCAACCCATTCGATCGGATCTACATGGAGGAGCGACGCTTCCAAGCGGTCAAGGCGTACCGGAACGAAGCCTTCCTCAACAGCAAGTCGGCCAGGGCCCTGCGCATCCTGGCCGAGTACCTGGAGCCCGAGGCGCGCTTCGAGGAGTTGCGCATCCGCGACACGATCGTGGTCTTCGGCAGCTCGCGCATCCTTTCGCGCGAGGAAGCTACGACGCGCCTGGCCGAGGCCGAGCGCACCGGCAAGGACCTCGAGAAGGTGCGGAAGCAGTTCGAGCTCTCGCGCTACTACGAGGATACGCGCGAGCTCGCCAGCCGACTCACGACCTGGTCGAAGGGGCTGTCGGGTACCGACCGGCGCTTCGTGATCTGCTCGGGCGGCGGCCCCGGCATCATGGAGGCGGCCAACCGTGGCGCTTCCGAGGCCCGCGGCGAGAACATCGGACTGAACATCTCCATTCCCCAGGAGCAGAACGAGAACCCCTACATCACCCGGCGTCTGGCCTTCGAGTTCCACTACTTCTTCATGCGGAAGTACTGGTTCGCCTACCTGGCCAAGGCCTTCGTGATCATGCCGGGGGGCTTCGGCACGCTGGACGAGTTCATGGAGATCCTGACCCTCATCCAGACGCAGCGCATCCGCAAGAAGTGCGCGCTGGTGCTCTACGGGACCGACTACTGGGAGCGCGTGCTCAAGTTCGAGCCGTTCGTCGAGTTCAGCACGATCGACCCGAAGGACCTGGCGCTGTTCCATCGCTCGGACTCGGTGGACGATGCGTTCGACCACCTCACGTCGTGGCTGACGCGCAACGTCCTGCACGACGACAGCGCTCCAGGTGGATCACGCTGACCTTGGTGGCCCTCGGGCCGCTAGTCGCCGACGTACCCCAGGCCTTTGAGCGTATCGAGGGCGCCCGAATCGCCGCTCGACTGCGCGCGCTTGACCAGGTCCTTGCCCAGGGCGTCGAGATGGGGCGACTTCGGAAAGGTCGCGGTGCCTAGCTTGAGGACCTCGATGGCCTCTTCCAGCTTCCCGGCGTCACCCAGACGGCCAGCGATCATGCTGAAGTCGGAGTCCGTGACCTGGCTCGGGCTCGCCTTGGCGAACTCGATGAACTCGTTCTTCGCCCGAGGAGCGTCGAGCCGGGTCCGTGCCTGGATCAGGCCCATCTTGGCGCGCTTCCAATCCTCGTGGGCCGTGTCCTGGCCGAGCTGCACGAGCGCCTTCTCGTAGCTCTCCGCGGCGTCCTCGTACTTCCCGGAGTTGAGCGCCTTGGAGCCCGCGTCGGTCAGGGCCCGAGGATCGGAAGTCCCGCATCCGGGCAGGAGGCACAGGGCGATGGCGGCGAACGGACGAAGAGTCATGGCTGAATTCCTGGGAACGGCTTCAACGCGAGATCGACCAGTACGCGGCGCGGAGGCGAGGGCGACTTGCCCGAGCACACGGAACGCCCAACCCGGCTGCAAGGAGTTGGGCATTCGGCGTTGACTCACCTCTGGGCGGACACTCTATTGGGAGCGCTCGAAGAGTGCGATTGGAGTGCCGAGAAGAGAATTCCCTTCCTTGCGAGAGTCCAAGGTCACCGTCAAGATCCCGCGCCCCCTGTACCGCAGGGTCAAGCTGGTCGTGGAAGGCTCCGGCTTCAACTCGCCGACGGACTTCATCGTCTACGTGCTGCGCGACCTGATGGGTGAAGCCGGCGAAGCCGAGGAGCGCCCGCGCGAGCTCACCCAGGCGGAGCTCGGGGACGTGAAGCGAAAGCTGAAGAACCTGGGCTACCTCTGAACCGATTCTGCCGATTCGTACCGCCACCTGCCATGCCTACCACCACCCTCATCCGCATCTCGCCCGTCCATGGCGGGCTGACCCAGCCCGTCTCGCGCATCACGGCCAAGCCCGACCTGGCGGCCTGGTCCAAGCTGGCGACGCTGGACGTCAACGACAACGACCGCACTTCGCTCTACCGCATCGGGGATGGGACGCTCTCCCCCCTGACGGGGCCGATGGTCGAGGCCGATTATCGCTCGGTCCTGGACAAGGGCGCGATCGCACGCGGGGGCAAGAACTGGGCGTGGACCATTCCGATCGTCCTGCCGGTGACGGATGCCGAGGCCGCGAAGCTCAAGCCCGGAACCGAGGTCGCGCTGGCCTTCGAGGGCAAGGTCTTCGGCAAGCTCGCCGTGCAATCGGTGTTCGCCTGGGACAAGCCGGAGTTCATCCGCGTCGTCTACGGGACGGAGCGTCTCGACCATCCGGGTGCGCGCCTGTGGACCTCCGATCCGCGCACCAAGCTGGTGGGCGGTGAGGTCACACTCGCGTCCTTCGTCGATGCGCGCTCGTTCGCGAAGCGCATCCTGGCCCCGACCGAGACGCGCAAGCTGCTCGAGGCCAAAGGCTACGAGCAGTCGGTTGCCTTCCAGACGCGGAATCCCCTGCACCGCGCGCACGAGTACGCACTCGTCTACGGCGCGGAGACGATCCTGCGCAAGACCGGCAAGAAGACCGGGGTGATCCTGAATCCGCTGGTGGGACAGCTGAAGGGCGACGACGTTCCCGCCGACGTCCGCATGCAGACCTACGAGGCCTTGGTCGATGGGAAATTCCTGGGCCAGGGCGACATGGACGAGGCGCTGTGGCGGTCCAAGGTCCAGGACCTGAACGCTCAGCTGCACCTGATCGGCCTCGACTTGCGCATGTACTACGGCGGCCCGCGCGAGGCGGTCATGCACGCGATCTACCGACAGAACCTCGGGTTCACACACTTCATCGTGGGCCGCAAGCACGCCGACGCGCCCTACGACGACAAGAGCGCGATCTGGGGTGACTTCGACGCCCAGGAGATATTCAAACACCTCGGCGGCGAACTCTCGATCCAGACCGTCAACGTGGGCTTCGCGGCCTACTTCGAGGAGATCGGCCGCGTCGGTCTGGTGGAGGACAACAAGGGCAAGACCCAGGTCTCCATCTCCGGTACGAAGATCCGCGAGATCCTCGGCCAGGGTGAGCTGCCCGACGCGCGCGTCATGCGCCCTTCGACGGCCAAGGTGCTCGCCGCCTACTATCAGAAGGTCGACAAGGAGCGGAAGTAGCCGCAGCCACGATGGGTGTCTTCGATCTCTTCAAGAAGAAGCAGGCTTCGTCCTCCCGCCCGCCGGCCAAGCCGATGTCGCGGCCGGGCGGCGGGATGGCGCCGCATCCCGAGCCCAAGGCGAAGAACAACTTCATCATTGTCATCCTCGACTCGTGCCGCTTCGACTCGTTCGTCGCGGCAGCACCGAAGACGATCCTGAAACTCGGCCCGGTCGAGAAGCGCTTCAGCTACGCAGCCTGGACCGCACCCTCCCACTACAACCTCCTCACGGGGCTCCTGCCGCACACGTCGCCCCAGAACGTCTACGCCTCCGAGTACTACAAGGAGGACTTCTTCAACTTCAACCGTCGACTCGGCGCGCAGGGCATCGACTTCGCGGCCATGGTGCCCGGCCTGTGGATGCCCGAGTTCTTGCGCAACAACCTGGGTTACACGACCCACGCGCGCGTGTCGCTGCCCGTGCTCAACCCGCGCACGGGCGTGAACCGGTCGTTCGACAGCTTCCAGCTCATGGACAAGCACAACGACATGCGCGCGATGCTGCCGACCATGAAGTTCTCGCCCGATCGGCCCTCGTTCTACCTGCTCAACGTGGGCGAGACGCACTACCCCTACGCCAAGCCCGACGAGGACTCCTCGATGTGGCCGCGCATCAGCGGCGTGAATGGCGTCTTCAAGAAGCTGAACGAGGAAGTCGGAGACCCGAACAAGCCCAACTTCAAGGAGACCTTCCAGTTCTTCGACCAGGGGAAGATGGACCAGTTGCGCGAGCGCCAGATCGACACCGTGCGCTACCTCGACGGCGTCTTCGCCGAGCTGTACGACATGGTACCCAAGGATACGTACATCATCGTGACGGCCGACCACGGCGAGCTCTTCGGCGAACTCGGCTACTTTGGACACGGCCCGATCATGCACGAAAAGTGCTTCGAGGTGCCCTACCTCGAGGGCAAGATCCGCTAGGAGAAACCCCATCCAACCCGCCCACAGGACAATGAACGCCATCGACAAGGGACTCACTCTCTGGTTCACCGGTCTCTCCGGGAGCGGCAAGAGCACGCTTGCGACCTACCTCGCCCCCAAGCTGAAGGAGCTCGGCAAGAAGGTCGAGATTCTCGACGGCGACGAAGTGCGCGAGAACCTCAGCAAGGGCCTGGGCTTCTCCAAGGAGGATCGCGACACGAACATCCGCCGCATCGGCTTCGTCGCCAACATGCTGGCGCGCAACGGTGTCGTGGCGATCACGGCCGCGATCTCGCCCTACAAGGACGTACGCAACGAGGCACGTTCGAAGGCCCAGGCCGCCTTCGTCGAGGTCTACGTGGAGTGCCCGATCGACGTGCTCGAGGACCGCGACACCAAGGGCCTGTACAAGAAAGCCAAGGCCGGCATCATCAAGAACTTCACGGGCATCAGCGATCCCTACGAGGCGCCGGAGAATCCTGAGGTCACGGTTGATACCTCGAAGGAGACCATCGAGCAATCGGCCGACAAGATCCTCGCGTACCTGCGCAAGCGCGGGCTCGTGCCCGATGCGGCGCCTGCACGCCGCTAGAGCTACGAGAAGGTCTGATTGCTCGTGGCAGGGCCTTGCGGACGAGTCCCGACCTCCCGACCGTGTGGCCGTACACCGACCTCCATCGGTTGGTGCGGCTTCAGCAGCGCTGTTTCTTCGTCGATACACTGGGCGCCCCTCCTCGCCCGATCGACGAGCCGTCCTCAACCGTCCCCATGCCTGCCTCGAAGCGGTTTCTACGCTCGGCCGTCTTGACCGTGGCCGCAGCAGCCTTGTCGGCTGCGCCCGCTTCGGCCTACATCGGACCCGGCGCCGGCTTTGCCGCAGCGGGCAGCGTCCTAATCCTGTTGGGGACGTTCCTCCTGGCCTTCGGGATCGTGCTGATCTGGCCCGTGAAGGTGGTGGTGCGGCTGTTCGTGCGACGCGGGAAGACCAAGCCCAAGGTCAAGCGCTTGGTCGTGGTCGGCCTCGACGGTTTCGACCCGGGCCTCGCGAAGGACTTCGCCGCGCAAGGTTTGATGCCGAACTTCGATCGGCTCGCGAAAGAGGGCTGCTTCCACCCGCTCGGGACCGCCTATCCCTCCATCTCCCCTGTCGCATGGTCGAGTTTCGCGACCGGAGTCGATGCCTCGCGGCACAACATCTACGACTTCCTCACTCGCGACCCATGTAACTACCTGCCGGTCCTGTCATCGACCGACATCCGTGCCCTGCCGCGCACCCTGAACCTCGGGCTCGCGAAGGTGCCTTTCGGTCAGCGCACGGTCTATCGTCTCCTGCAGAAGAGCCAGCCGTTCTGGAAACTGCTCGGTGCGCAAGGGGTTTGGTCGTCCATCATCCGCGTCCCGATCACGTTCCCTCCGCAGAAGTTCAAGAACGGGACTCTGCTCGCCGGCATGTGCGTGCCCGACCTGCAGGGGACGCAAGGCTCGTTTTCGTTCTATTCGACGAAGGAGCGCAAGGACAAGCACATTGGTGGGCAGCAGTATCAGATCCGCCTCAAGGACGGACGGGTCGAGTCGAAGCTGACAGGGCCTCCTGGAAAGGATGGCCACGCGATGAAGTGCCCCTTCGTTGCGCGGTTCGACGCGGCCTCCAGGAAGGTCACCTTCGAGGTCGGGTCGGCGAAGGCCGTGGTTGGCGAGCGCGAGTACACGCCGTGGCTGACGATCCCGTTCGAGGGCTGCACGGGCATCGCGCGCTTCTACGTGCAGACCTGGGCCGAGGGGGAGGTGGAGATCTACGCTACCCCCATCAACATCGATCCGAATGCCCCAGCGATGCCTATCTCGCACCCCTTCGTCTACGCCATCTATCTGGCGAAGATGATGGGCCCCTACGCGACCCTCGGTCTCGCGGAGGATACCTGGGCGCTCAACGAGCGTCTGATCGATGAAGAAGCGTTCCTGAAGCAGTCGTGGCTGATCTTCGAGGAGCGCAAGAGGATGCTGTGGGACGTGCTGGAGAAGACGAAGAGAGGCTTCGTCACGGTGGTGTTCGACACCACCGATCGCATCTCTCACATGTTCTACCGCTACCTCGATCCGTCGCACCCAGCCAACAAGGGCAAGGACGTCGAGAAGCACAAGCACGTCATCCGCGACCTCTACGCGAAGATGGACTCGTTCCTGGCCGAGGTGCGCGCGAAGGTCGGCAACGACCCCGACACGATCCTGATGGTCATCTCCGACCACGGCTTCTGCAACTTCCGCCGAGGCGTGAACCTCAACACGTGGCTCAAGCAGGAGGGCTACCTCGTCCTCAAGGAAGGCAAGGAGACTTCCGGTGACTGGTTCGCGCAGGTGGACTGGGAGAAGACGCGCGCATTCACACTCGGCCTGACCGGCATTTTTGTCAACCGCAAGGGCCGCGAGGCGAAGGGCACGGTCGAGCCGGGCCCGGAGCTGGACAAGCTGTGCGCGGAGATCAAGGCCAAGCTCGAGAAGCTGACCGACCCTCAGACGGGCGAGCGCGTCGTGAAGGAAGCCTTTCTCACGCGCCAGATCCACAGCGGGCCCTACGCCGACATGGCCCCCGAGCTACTTGTTGGCTATCACCGAGGTTTCAGGCACTCCTGGGACTGCGCCACGGGCTCCGTCACGAAGGAGGTCTTCACCGACAACACCAAGTCATGGTCGGGTGATCACTGTGTCGATCCGCGTCTGGTGCCAGGGGTCTTCTGGTGCAACAGGAGGATCGGCCTCAACGATCCGAACCTGCTAGATATCGCCCCGACCGCGCTCGATCTCTTCGGGGTGGAGACGCCCCGCTACATGCAGGGACGGAAGTTGTTCGAAGTCGCGGGCGCGCCGGTTGCCGACCGGGGTGCGAAAAAGGAACAGGAGCTCGTCGCCACCAAGTGAGCACGCGATGACCCTTCCTCGTTGGACCGTCTACCCCGCGCTGGTGGTGATCGCCGTGTTCGTGCTCATGGCGATTCCGCGGCGCACGAGCCGCGACCCATATTCGGCGGGCCAGGGCGGTGCGCCCAAGCCCGTGATCGTGCTTGGTATCGACGGGATGGATCCAGAGATTCTGGCAGAGGTTGTCGAGCGTTACCCCGAGCATATGGCCAACTTCCGTTGGCTGATCGCGCAGGCCGACGGCATTCGGAGCCTCGGCACATCGACTCCGCCCCAAAGCCCGGTTGCCTGGTCGAACTTCATCACCGGCATGAACCCCGGCGGTCACGGGATCTACGACTTCATCCACCGCGACCTTGTGCACCGCGCGCCCGCGCCGTCCACCACCAAGATCGAGAAGGGCTTTACGCTGCATCTTCCCGGGTCCTACAAGCTCGACATTGGCGCGGACAGTCCTTCCAACCGTTCGGGCGAGGCCTTCTGGACGACCTTGCGCAGTCACGGTGTGCCGGCCGACATTTGGCGCATCCCGGCCAACTTCCCGGTCGAGGCTTCGCAGGGCGTGTCTTTCTCCGGAATGATGACGCCTGCGCTCGATTCGGCCTATGGCCAATGCACGTTCTTCACGACTGATCCGATGCGCAAGGTCGATCTCGATTACTCGAAAACGGTCCAGATCCAGGAGTTCCAGGGGATCATCGAGAACACGACCCTGAGCGGGCCGGGGAATCCATTCAAGGAGGGGAACCCGAGCGAGCAGTTCGCGTTCAAGATGTACGTCGATCGTGACGCCGACGCTGCCATTCTCTACGCCGGAGATCCTGCGGACGGCGTCGAGAAAGTCGTGTTGCGCCCCGGCGAGTGGAGCGACTTCCTGCGCCTCGATTTCCAGCTGCTGCCGCTCGGCATGATGAGCATGAGCGGCATCTGCCGCTTCTACTTGCGCAGTCTCTCGCCAAACGTCGAACTCTACGCTTCCGCGATCAACTTCGACCCGGAGTCCCCTCCCGCGCCGGTCTCCGAGCCCTCCGATGCGAGCGCTGAACTCACGAAGGAGATCGGACGCTACTACACCCAGGGCATGGCCGAGGACGTGAACGCGCTGAAGAATGGTGTGCTCTATGAAGGCGAGTTCATGCAGCAGGTCACGCTGGTCCACCACGAGACGATGGACATGCTCGACTACGCGCTCGAACGCTTCGTCGAGAAAGGCAAGCAGGGTCTGCTCTTCTTCTACTTTTCGGAGATCGACCTGTGCAGCCACATGATGTGGCGCCACGGCGACGAGGCACATCCCGGACATGACGCGGACCTCGCCGCGAAGGACGCCTCTGCCTGGACCGGGCGCGAGGGCAGCACGATCGGCGACACGGTCGAGGACATGTACATGCGCCTGGATCCAGCGCTCGGCAGGGTGCGCGAGAAGCTTGGCGACGACGTCACCATCGTCGTGATGTCCGACCACGGATTCGCGCCCTTTCACCGCGAGTTCAGCCTCAACACGTGGCTCGTGGACAACGGTTACCTGGTTTTGAAGGAAGGCCTCGAGAAGGAAAGGCCCAAGGACGATCCCCAGCACAGGGACGTCTACCTCTTCTCGGACCTCCACCACCGCTTCCCTGGTCAAGTCGACTGGTCGAAGACACGCGCCTATGGAATGGGCTTCAACGGCCTCTACTTGAACCTGAAGGGCCGCGAGCAGGACGATCCCGAGACGCCGGAGGATGAAGCCGGCATCGTGTCTCTCGGAGCCGAAACCGAGGCGCTGCTCGCCGAGCTCAAAGCCAAACTCGAAGCCGTGATCGATCCCAAGACGAGCAAGCATCCGATCTTGCGTTGCGATCTTGCGGGCAAGGTCTACTCCGGCGCGCGCCTGAGCGAGGCTCCGGACCTGATCGTGGGATACGACTCAGGCTACGGAAACTCGGACGCCTCCTCGACAGGGCGCATTCCGCACGAGCTCCTGCTTGACAACTCGCTGGAAAACCATGGCGGGAAGCTCGGGACTTTCAACGGTAATCACTTGATGCACCCGGATGTCGTGCCGGGGGTCCTCCTCTCGAACCGGCCCGTGCGTGAGGGGAGCTTCGATCTCGAGGATCTGACCGTGGAGATCCTGCACCAGTACGGAATCGAGAAGCCGGAGCACATGAAGGGCTCTCCCGTTCTCGAGTGACCCGCGTACCCTCAACAGCCAGACGGAAGGAGTCCTCATGTTCGGTGGTGGCAACAAGATCAAGCTGGATCCCGACCTGATCGATCGCATCAAGAAGGTCGCCGAGGTCGCCGGCTATGCTTCGCACGAAGAATTTATCGTGCACGTTCTCGAGAAGGAGCTCGCGCAGTTCGAAGGCGCCAAGACCGACGCAGACATCGTCGAGAAGCTCAAGGGCCTCGGCTACATCAGCTAGTCCATGCCCTTGCTCGACATCCTCAGCCCATGAACGCGATTCACGCAGCCGTCAGCGCGATCTTCGACGTCGTGTTGACGCCATTCGAATGGCTGGGCGACGCTTGGGCTCTAGTCCTCGTCAGCGGGATCTTCGGCATCCTCGCGCTGTTGCTCTTCAAGCAGATCAGCTGGCAGGCCGGGATCAAGTCCACCAAGGACAAGATCAAGGGCCACATGATCGCGATCCGCATCTATCAGGACGACCTCGGGATCGTGTTCAGTTCAGTGCTGAAGGTGGTGTTGCGGAACTTCCAGTACCTCGCCCTGAACTTCGGACCGATCCTGCCGCTCCTCGTCCCGTTCATCCTGATCGCCTCCCAGCTCGTGGTTCGCTACGGCTTCGCCCCGCTGCCCGTGATCGACTTGGCAAGGGCCGAGGCGATGCTGCCAGGGCGCGGCACGATGCTCGAGGTCCGGATGAAGGCGAGCCACGAGGGCGAGATCTCCAGCCTCACCGTCGAACTGCCTCCGCATCTGAAGGCACTCTCGCCGCTGGCGCGCAACGCACGCGATGGCATCGCTGTGATCGAATTCGCGGCAGTGGCCCCTGGGATGGCCGATGTCCTTTTCTCCGTCGGAGGTCAGGCCGCAGGGACGAAGTCGATCAGCGCGGGTCTCGAGGCCCCCCGTTCCATGCAGCCAGAGCGGGTGTCGGACTTCTGGTCGTCTTGGCTCTGGCCTGCCGAGCCCACCTTCCCGCGTGACTCGCCGATCGACTCGGTGCGCTTTGTCTATCCCTCCAGGGACCTCGGATTCCTGCCCGGGGGGGCGTTCGGCGTGCTCCTGACCTTCTTCCTGGCCTCGATCCTCTTCGGGATCGCGGTTCTCAAGCCGCTCAACATTCAGATCTAGAGCGGGGGCCGCCCGGACCGAGCTGCCTATCCGACGGCGCTAAGGGGCTCGAGTCCCGTCGGTGTTTGGTGACAGGCAGCTCTCGGGGAGGGGGGGAGTGGGCAGCAACGGCTTGGTTGCCGTTTTTCTCGACCGGCCGTTGTCCTTTTCTTCTTCTGGACCGTACGGGTAGCAAGAGCTTCCCGCTCTCACGCGCCGAGCCGGCTCCGGTGGGGGAAAGGGAGCTGGATAGGAGTCCAATGCTGCACAAGCTGTTCCCCCACAATCAGTTGGACGTCGCCCTGGAAGTCGCCCCTGAGCATGCCGAGCGGTTCGAGGCGCTGGCTGACGAGCTGATCGCGAGGCTGGACCAGGAGGACTGCGAGCTAGAGATCAGCGATCCCCAGACATGGCGCCGAGGAACTACGCCGGCCAAGACCACGTTTGTCCAGCAGTTCCGGGCTGACGTCGACGTGATCATTCCCCTCGGCCGGAAGGAGGAGGGGCGCCTCGCGCGCCGGATCGAGTTCGCCCGCCGCCGGCATGAGGTCGCGCAGCGCAAGGAGGACGCATCATCCCGCAGACTGGTGCGTCGCGCGACCGAGCTGCATGCCCTCCGAAGCGAGATGGTGGAGCGCAACCTCTACCTCGTCCTGATCAACGTGGAGCGGTACGCCCATGTCCAGGCGAGTCGTCTAGACCTCATCCAAGAGGGCTGTGTCTCACTCTTCCGTGCCGTGGACGGCTTCGATTGGAGGCGGGGACTCCTGTTCCGCACCTATGCGGTCCACTGGCTCAATCAGGCTTTCCGTAACTACCTCTACAACAACGGCCACACGGTTCGCGTACCGGTCTACCTGCAAAAGGCCCTCAAGGGCATCCATCAAGCGAGATTCCGCCTTGGGGATGCCCGCGCGACCGCTGGGGAGATCGCGGAGGCCGCGGAGCTCGACGAGAACCTCGTCGCTTCTGCGCTTTCCGCTTCGCGCGCGACCTTTTCCCTCGACGCGGAGCGCCAGACATCGGAGGGGGGCACACGCCTCCGGGACCAGCTTGTCGATGCCGGCGCGCCCGAGTCGTACACCACCGATCTGGAGGACGTATCCCTCGAGGAAGGGCTGGAGAAGGCCCTCGGGGACCTTGGTGAACGCGAGCGACTCGTACTCCGCCTTCGCTTCGGGATCGGGACGGACAAAGAGCGCACACTGGCCGAGGTGGCCGAGCGATTGGGCGTCAGCGTCGAGCGCGTACGCCAGATCCAAGTCCGCGCACTTTCGCGACTCGATACGCCGGCCTTGCGGCGAGAGCTCGAGCCCTTCGTGAACTGAAGGGCGGCTGCGCGTAGCTGTGGGTGGTGCACACTTCGTGGTGAGCCGACGCGAGCACCCTGGATCCTCCGGGATCCTCCCAGCGCGAGTGATCCACGTCCAACCGTCGAACTTCAGCGCGCCGCGCACATCCGCCTGGGCGCTGCGGTAAAAGTCGATCGGTTCGATGGCGCCGGAGTCGCCGACGATCTGATGTCATGGCCAGATCGAAGGCCCACGCGGGGCGTTGTATCCCAAGACATCCCGTTTGGCCACTCGCGCGTCGGGCTCGATCCTCTGGAGGGCGGCGTGGCACGATGGAGCCCGTGGGAAGCACTTCCTCGCCCTCGTCCGCCGCCCGGCCGCCCGCGCGAGTGCTCGCGGTGCGCCTGGGCGCGATCGGCGACGTGGTCAACGCGCTCGTCTTCGCCACGGCGCTGAAGGACGCGTTTCCCGGCGTCCAATTGGGTTGGGTCGTGCATTCGCTGGCCGCGCCGCTGGTCGTCGGGCATCCGTGCGTGGAACGCGTGCACGTCTGGCAACGCGGTGGCGGCTGGCGCGAAGCGGCCCGTCTCGTCGGGGAGATTCGCGCCGAGCGTTACGGGCTCGCGGTCGATCTCCAGCGCATTCAGAAGAGCGCCATGGTCGCGCGTCTCTCCGGCGCGCCGCGCGTGCTCGGCCACGTGCGCGCGCGCACAAAGGAGGCGAGCTGGGTCTGGACGAACGAGCGTGTCCCCGCGCGCGGCGGGCCCTTCCACATGCTCGATCAGTACCTCGACATCGCGCGCCACCTCGGGTGTGATGTGCGCGCGCCGCGACGCGAGCTCCCTCGCGACGCCGCAGCCGAGGCCTGGGCCAGTGCGCTCGTGGCCGAGCTCGGTGGCGCGCCGGTGCTGATCAACGTTGGCGCTTCCAAGCCGGCGAACCGCTGGGAGCCAGAACGCTTCGGCGCACTCGCCGGTGCGCTCGCGGGCGAGGACGGCGTGCCGGTTTGTCTGACGGGCAGTCCGGACGACCGTCCGGCGGCCACGCGCGCGCTCGCCGTATCCGGGCCGCGCGTGCGCGACCTCATCGGCCAGACCTCGCTGCTCCAGCTCGTTGCACTGACGCGCCGCTCCAGGCTCTTCCTCGGCTGCGACACGGGTCCGATGCACGTCGCTGCAGCCGTGGGCACGCCCGTGGTGGCACTCTTCGGCCCGGCCGATCCGGTGCGTACGGGGCCCTACGGCGCAGGGCACGTCGTCGTGCGCGTCCCGCCGCCCTGTTCGCCGTGTCAGCGCCACACCTGCAACCAGCCGCGTCACGCGTGCATGCAGGACATCACGGTGGAGCTCGCTCTGGCCGCTGCGCGCGAGCGGTTGGCGCTGGTCAGCGCATGAGGCGGGGTTGGCTCGAACCTCGCGCGGCTCACCGCCTTTCAGGCTTGGCCTGCGCGGGCTGGGCGCATCAGACAGACGCTTGCTACCAGAACCGCTGGTGTCCGTCATCGAGTGTGAAGATGCGCTCGAGCCGCCGCGACTCCTTGGCGACGAGCCAGTAGAGCGCTTCTGAGGGTAAGCTCTCGAAGCTCAGAGTCTCGAGACCCGCGACGAACTCCTCGACCAGCGTCCAGCGCCCGTCCCAGCGCTGCAGGAGGTAGGTCGTGCCGGACTCGAGCCGGGTGAGGCCGCTGTCGGCGTCCACTTGCTCCGTCGTCGTCGCGAAAGACGATGTTGCCGCGCCGTGGCCGGAGAGCGGAAAGACCGCGCCGTCACGCGCGACCACCACGGGCGGCGCCGCGGGTAGGAGCGTCGTGCCGTCGTGCACCGCCGGGAGGTAGCAGAGGTTCCGCCCCATCTTCGTGAACACCGCGCGTCCGCCCTCGACCCGCGCCCAGTGGATCGGGACCCACTCGCCGCCGTTGAAGACGCACAGGTAGGCCACCGTCTCCGCGCCCACGGCGGTGCGCTCGAGCTCCACGCTCACCTCGGTCGTCGGCGCGTACTGGTCGGTGACGTCGAGGTACGCCGGATTCGCGAGCCAGCGGTTCGCCGGCTCGCGTCCCGCGGGTAGCACCTCGCGCAGCGAGCCCGGCTGGATGCGGAAGGTCTTGCGATAGACCTTCGCGGCGTGCGCGTTCGAGGAGTCGGAGCCGCGGCCCATGGCGTCGAGGTCCACGGTCCAGGCGTGGTTGTTGTCGCGGTGCCCCCAGGCCGGGGTGTAGTCGCAGGCCGTGGCGCGGCCGAGCGTGCGCGCGTAGTAGGTCTGCAGGTTCGAGAGGTCCTCGCAGCGGCCCATGCCCGCGCGCTCCAGCTCGCAGAAGCCCTGGTCAGTCGGGTGCAGGTAGTAGAGCTCGTCGAAGCGCGCACGCCGAGACAGGTCCTCGTTCATGGCCGCTCGCAGCTCCGCCTGCGTGGCGCTCGGCCCGAGCCGCGTGCGCTTCTCCCTGAGGCGCGCGCTGAGCGGCTCGACCCAGTTCTCGACCGGTTCCTCGCTCCCGCGGTAGGGCAGGACGAAGTCGAGGAAGACCTCGAACGACGGGCGCTCGCTCTCCGGCACGGCGCGCCAGTTGGCGAGCGAGCGCGCCGTGTGCGCGCGCAGGAAGTCCGCGTCGAGCGTCTCGAGGTCCGCCACGAACTTGCCGCGCACGTAGGCGATCGCGCCGTGCTCCTTCTCGAGCGCATCGAACGCGGCCTGGGCCTCGGCGTAGCTCTTGTAGCGCAGCGCGTCGAAGTCCACCTCGGCCCCCGCGGCGTCCTTCCAGACGAAGACCACGTAGCCCTTGCCCGGCATGTTAGCGACCAGGAAACGCGCGGCCGTGGCCATCTCGGGGTCGCCGGACACTTCGGTCTCCACGAGGTAGCGCTCGATCTCACCGCGGTTGGAACCGGCCTTCACGAGCGCCGCCTCGAGCGCGCCGTCCTCCGGCCGGGTGTGTCCAGGAGCGGCAGGAGCGGCGCAGCCGGCGAGCGCGGCTACGACGAGGACTGCGGGAAGGCGAAGCATGGGCTCAGTCTCGGCCTGCCGCCGAATCGAAGCTGGCGGGAACGTCGGCCATCACCGCTTCTCGGTCCGGGCCGATGCATTCCAGGGCTCACGTCCGAGATCGAGGCGCCGCTGTCGCTCCTCCGGAGGCAGGCGCACAAAGAAGCGCCGGGCGAAGTCGGTCAGCTCGAAACCGATCTTCAGTCTTTCCTCCGACTTCATGCGGCGAAACCGTTCCAGGTCCTCCGGGCGGAGCACCCCGGAATGATAGCGCTCTCGAGTGCAGACCAACGGCGGCCCCGTTGGGTGGCGGTCGAATCTGCAGGCAGTCCATCCAACGAAAAGGGGCGGGACCCTTGCGAGTCCCGCCCTCGAGTCCGCCTCGTGCTCGACACGAGCTCCGCTGCGGTTCTGGCCGCGCGCGAGCTCGCCTTCCAGCCCTGGTGCGTCGCCTACAGCCCAAGACGGCAGCGTGCTCGCGATCGGCACGAACGAGGGCCGCGTGCTCCTGTTCGAGACCGAGGGCACCACCCAGCAGCTCGAGTGGCGCGCGCACGGAGAAGTACGTCTACTGCCTGGCCTGGACCCCGGACGGTACGCGCCTCGTGACCGCCTCGGGTGATGCGACCCTGAAGATCTGGGACACGCGCACGCGCGTGCAGAGCCTGCTCGAGGAGGGCAAGCGCTGCGGGCGGAGATGGCGGCGCGGGACGAGCTTGCCGAAGCCTTCGAGGGCCTGGCGGGCGAAGAGCGCGAAGCGGTGCGCGTGCAGCGAATCCAGCGTGCGCAGGCCAAGTGAGCCTTGGCCGGGCGGACTCGGATGCTCGTAGTCGCGAGACCAGGCAAGTCTCGCGCAAGGGCCGGGTCGCCGGGTTGTCCTGAGCGCGCACGGCGGTATCTCTTAGGCGGTCTCGGAGGCCTCCCATGCTCGTGATCGCACTGCTGATTGCTTCTTCATCCGCCGCTTCTCCATCCGTTGCCTGCCCATTCCGCGCGCAGCCGGAGGATGAACCCAGCTACGCCCAGCAACACTACTCGAAGCGTGAGGTGCGCATCCCGATGCGTGACGGTGTGGCGCTGCACGCGGCGGTGTACGCGCCCGACGACTCCTCGAAGGAGTACCCGATCCTGCTCACGCGCACGCCGTACTCGGTCGCGCCCTACGGCGAGAAGGAGCGCGCGCACCTCGGTCCGAACGAGCTCTTCGAGCGCGCCGGCTACATCTTCGTCTACCAGGACGTGCGTGGCTGCTTCCAGTCCGAGGGTGAGTTCGTGAACATGCGCCCGCACCGCGACGCGAAGCACGGGCCGGCCGACATCGACGAGGCGAGCGACACCCACGACACGATCGACTGGCTGGTAGCGAACCTACCGAACCACAACGGCCGCGTCGGGATGTGGGGCATCAGCTACGGCGGCTTCTATTCGGCCGCGGGCATGATCGACGCGCACCCGGCGTTGAAGGCCGTCTCGCCGCAGGCGCCGATCGCCGACTGGTTCTTCGACGACTTCCGCCACCACGGCGCCTTCTGGCTGCCGCACGCCTTCAATTTCTTGGCCGACTTCGGGCACGTACGCACGGGGCTCACGACCGAGTGGCCCGCGGGCTTCGAGCACGGCACACCCGACGGCTACCAGTTCTTCCTCGAGCTCGGGCCGCTCGCCAACGCGGACCGGAACTACTTCCGCGGCTCGATCCCGTACTGGAACGAGCTGCTCGAGCACGCGAACTACGACGAGTATTGGCAGGCGCGCAACCTCCTGCCGCACTTGAGGCGCGTCGCCCCGGCGGTGCTCACCGTGGGCGGCTGGTTCGACGCCGAGGACCTCTACGGGCCGCTGAAGATCTACCGCGAGGTCGAGCAGCGCAACCCGGGCGTGTGGAACGCGCTCGTCATGGGCCCGTGGTCCCACGGCGGCTGGGCGCGCGGCGACGGCGACCGGCTCGGGCACGCGAGCTTCGGCGAAAAGCAGTCCGTGTGGTACCGCGAGCACGTCGAGCTGCCCTTCTTCGAGCATCACCTGAAGGGCGCGCCGGCGCTTGACCTGGCCGAGGCGACCGTGTTCGAGACCGGCGTCAACCGCTGGCGGCGCTTCGCACACTGGCCGCCGCGTGAGGCGGAGCTGCGCGCCCTGTATCCGCGCGAGGGCGGGCGCCTCGCGTGGGAGGCTCCGCTCCTCGCGGAGGCCAGCGACGCGTACGTCAGCGATCCGGCCAGGCCCGTGCCCTTCAGCGAGGACGTCGCGCTCGGCATGACACGCGAGTACATGACCGACGACCAGCGCTTCGCCGCGCGCCGGCCGGACGTGCTCGTCTACCAGACCGAGCCGTTCGCCGCCGAGCTCACGCTGGCCGGTCCGATCCAGGCCGAGCTGTGGGTTTCGACAACGGGCACGGACGCGGACTTCGTGGTCAAGCTGATCGACGTGTTCCCGCCCGCTGCGCCCGATTTCGAGGGCCTCGAGGCGGGTCAGCATCAGGGCAGCTACCACATGCTGGTGCGCAGCGAGGCGATCCGCGCGCGCTTTCGCCGCAGCTACGAGCGCCCCGAGCCCTTCGTACCCGGCCAGCCGACGCTGGTCGATGTCGAGCTGCTCGACCTGCTGCACACCTTCCAGAAGGGCCACCGCCTCCAGGTGCAGATCCAGAGCTCGTGGTTCCCCCTCATGGACCGCAACCCGCAGACCTGGGTACCGAACCTCCGCGACGCGCGTCCGGAAGACTTCGTCGCGCACACGCACCGCGTCCATCGTTCGAAGGCGCATCCGTCGCGCCTCGTGCTCGGCGTGCTGCCGGGGGAGTGAGGCCTCCACCTGGAGCTCTCCGAACGCTACCGTGCCTGGGTAATGCACGGGCGGACTCTTGGGGGCTTAGCCTCCGCTCGTGCGACGACACCCCCCGTTCAACGACTCCCCTGACCAGACCCGTTCAAAGAGCAAGAAGAAGAACCATGAAGAAGCAATTAGGAATCGCGACGTTGTTGTTGATCCCCGCGGGCGCGGCGCTCGCCTACTCGGCCGGAAGCCAGGAGAAGAAGGCGACCCCGGCCGTGGCCACGAAGGACGACCCGTCCATGGCCAAGATGATGGAGTTCGCCAAGGTCGGCCCGAGCCACAAGGCGCTCGAAGTCAAGGTCGGCAAGTGGACGGCGAGCGTGAAGGCGTTCATGCCCGGCGGAGAGACGGTGGAGGCCAACGGAAGCAGCGAGATCCAGTGGATCATGGACGGGCGCTTCCTCAAGGACACCTTCACCGGTGAGTGGATGGGCAAGCC
The DNA here is from genome assembly GCA_013140785.1 of Planctomycetota bacterium. Taxonomy (GTDB): domain Bacteria; phylum Planctomycetota; class UBA1135; order UBA1135; genus JABFRZ01. Next base: position 28,051 of record JABFRZ010000682.1, read on the forward strand.
CTTCCACGGCGAGGGCCGCATGGGCTTCGACAACCTGAAGAAGAAGTACGTCTCCACCTGGCTCGACGACGCCGGTACGGGGATCTACTTCTCGGAGGGCGCCTTCGATGCGGCCTCCAAGTCGTTCAGTTTCACCGGCGACTCGCCCGACACCGACGCCGGCAAGTACGTGAAGTCGCGCACGACCGAGAAGTGGACCGACAACGACCACTTCACCATGCAGAGCTTCGTCCCGGGCCCGGACGGGAAAGAACGCCTGAGCATGGAAATCGCGTACGCGCGCGCGCACTAGCATCGGCTCGACGACCAGCGAGCTCGGAGCGGCGGCAGCGCCCTCCGAGCTCGCTTCCTTTCCAGCGGCCACCGCGGGGAACACGTAGTTTCCGTCACACTGGAGGCAAGGGCTCCATTCCTCCCTCGACGATGGACGGCGATGCCTCGAATCCGCGCGACCGCGAACTGGTCGCGAACCTCGGCTGGGTCCAGCGTCTCGCGCTCTCGCTCGCGCGCGACCGCGACGCGGCCGACGACCTCGCGCAGGACGTCGCGCGCGTCTGGCTCGAGAAGCGGCCGGCGCTCGGGGCTGGCC
>JABFRZ010000506.1 GCA_013140785.1 Planctomycetota bacterium
CTACTGCCACCGCCAGTCGACGGAACGCGAGCAGCGCGAGCAGCAGCACGGCCAGGAACACGCCACCACCCGCAACGGCGGCGGTGATCGCCGGGGTCCACAGCGGGATCGGCGCGTCCTCCAGGTCCTCGAGCTTCTTGCTCTTGCGCTCGATGTAGCCGAAGTTGGGCGCGGGCGACCTGCCCCCGAGCTCGCGCCGGATGAAACCCGGCACGCCGGTCTCGGCCGGATTCCGGCCGCTGTTGAGCGAGGCCCACGAAACCGGCGACTCGGTCGGCGCGACCACTTCGAGCGGCGCGAAGGTGCCGCTCGAGGCCAGCTTCTCGAAGGTCGGATAACGCCCCGGCTCCTTCGCCATCAGCTCCCTCACCGTGCGCGCGTCGGCGCCGTCGAAGCCGAGGATCACGACCCGCCCTCTCGTATCGGACGCGGCCGGATCGGCGGCGGACGCGCCCGCAGCTGCGCGGGGAGCGGCCAGGACGAACACGGCCACGGCCAGGGACGCGAGGAAAGTCCGGATTCGGTTCATGAGGGGTCTGTGGCCGGCCGTCGGAAGCGGGCTAGGATCCTCGCCAGGATGCGACGAACGAAGCGAGAGAGCGGGGACATGCCGCCGAATTGGAGCCCGAGCGCGCGGAGGCGCTCGGGAACGAGGATCGGCAGATCGGGCCGACTAGCTAAGGGTCGCGCGCCGGGCCTGTCAAACCCGCCGAACGGGCGCGAGCAGACCTCGCGCACGGGACGGGGGCTGCTGGCCGCGCTCGCGCTCGCTTTCGTGGCGGGCCTGGCGGGGTTCTTCTGGCTCGGGATGGAGGAACGTCCGAGCGGACGCACGCTCGCGCCCGGCGCGGAAGCCCAGCTGGAACCCGAGGGCCGGGCGGCCGAGCTGATCCCGGCCGCGCCACCGCGCACGAGCACGGCGACTCCGCCCGCGGCGGACGCGGAGCTGGAGCCGTTCGCTTCGGCACGCACTTCGAGCACGCGGCCGTCAGGAAAGCAGGGCTCGATGCGCGGCCACGTCACGGTCTCCGGCGAAGAGCCATTCCCGCGCGTGTGGCGCCTCGTCCTGCGCCCGAGCCTCCTCTTGCCCGAGCGCGAGCACGCGCTTGGGCGCACGCTCGAGTTCACGGACGGTCGCGAGGACTTCGAGGTGGGCGAGCTCCCACTCGGCGGCTACGACGTTTTCGGCGAGGCCGAGGGCTTCAACGGCCAGGCTCTATCCGTCCTGCTCGAGCCCGGCAGCGAGCATCCCTTCCTGAACCTGCGCATGGTGCCGGCCGGAAGACTGGAGGGCCGCATCCTCGACGCGCGCGGACTCGCGGCCGAAGGCATCCCCGTCACGCTCTTCGCGGTGGAAGGCGCCGCGCGCGAGGCCGTCAGCGACGCCTTCGGCGTGTTCCTCTTCGAGAAGCTGCCCGACGGCGCCTACGAGCTCTTGGTCGGCAAGGAAACGGCGCCGCTCTTGCCGGAGCGCCATCCGGTGCGCTTCCTCGCGCCGCGCCTGACGTTCCCGGACATCACGCTGCCCGCGCTCGGTGAGATCCATGTGCGCGTGGTGGATTCCTTCGAGCGCCCGCTCGAGGGCGTCGATGTGCGCGGCAGCGGGAACAACGGCGGCGCCTTCGAGGGCAAGACCGACTACGACGGACGCTTGCACGCGAAGCACCTGCCCGGAGGGACCTTTCGCATCCGCCTGCAGCACCCAGGCTTCGAAGAGCAGTACGCTCGCCGCATCTCGGTGCTGGTGGGGCCGGGCCTGGTGAGCGAGGCGCCCGTGCGGCTCGGGCCATGAAGGCGAACGCAGCGCGGCGTCGCTGAGAACAGCGGAGACAGACAGAGTCGAGGGCGGAGACTCCGCGCCATCCGCGACTCCGCGCTGCGTTCTACGCGAGCGCGCGCGCCAGGTCTTCCTCGAGGTCGAGCGGATCCTCGATCCCGACCGAGAGCCGGATCAGGCCCGGCTCGAGACCCGCGCGCAGGCGCTCCTCCGCGCTCAGGCCGACCTGCGAGAGGTCACGCGGGCGGCTGGCCAGACTCTCGACTCCGCCCAGGCTGGCGGCCTCGGTGAAGAGCTCGAGCCGGCGGATGACACGCAGCGCCTCGGCGTCGGCGTCGCCGGTAGCGGCGCGCAGCACGAACGAGAAAAGGCCGCCGGTGTGGTGCAGGAGCTCGCGCGCGAGCGCGTGGTGAGGGTGCGAGTCGAGGCCGCAGTAATGCACGCGCGCGACGCGGGGGTGGCGCTCGAGGAAGCGCGCCAGGGCGAGCGCCGTCGCGCTCTGGGCGGCTAGGCGCAGGGCGAGCGTGCGTATGCCGCGGTCGAGCAGGTAGGCCGGCTCCGGATCCATGCAGCCGCCGGCCTTCGTTCGCCACAGCCATGCCGCCTTGACGCGCTCGGCCGAGCCCGACAGGACCCCGCCGATCAGGTCGGAGTGCCCGCCCAGGTACTTGGTGGCCGAGTGGTAGACGAGCTGGGCGCCGAGCTCGAGCGGGCGCTGTCCGAGGGGCGAGGCCAGGGTCGCGTCCACGCCCAGGATCGCGCGCGGCGCACGCGCGCGGAGGAGCGCGGCCAGGCGGGGCAGATCGGCCACACAGTTGAGCGGGTTCGAGAGGCTCTCGCACAGGACGAGGCGCAACGCCCCGTCGCAGAGGGGCGCCAGCGCGTCCAGGTCGTTGGCGTCGATGAACTCGAGCTCGACCCCGAGGCGCGGGCACAAGAGCCGGCACAAGTCCACCGTGCCGCCGTAGATCTGGCGGAAGAGCAGCACGCGCTCGCCGCGCTCGAGCGTGGAGAGCAGGAGCGCGTGCAAGGCCGCCTGGCCCGAGGCGAACACCAGCGAGCGCTCCGCGCCTTCCAGCGCCGCGATGCGCGCCTCGACGGCTTCGAGCGTGGGATTGGTCTCGCGCGTGTAGCAGAGCGTGCGTTCGGCGCGGCCCGCGGCGCGCTCCGCATAGACCGTGTCGTCGAGCCGGAAAGTGCTGCTGCGCACGATCGCGGGGACGAGCCCTGCGCCCGCCGCGCCCGTCGCCACGTGCACACACAAGCTCGCCGGACGCAGCGCGCGGCCCTCCTTTGCAACGTTCTCCATAGGGTTCTCCGCGCCCCACTCCATGGCCGGCGCGCGCGCCAGGCAAGCTCCGTGTCGCAATCCGCCGTGCGCGGGGCCCCTCGGCCCGCCGCGGATCCGACGGCGTTGATCCGTGCCGGGGCCCCCGTACACTCCCCCGCCATGCCCGTTCCCCTGGCCGACATCGCGCGTCTCGACCTCACGCACACCGTCTTCACCGTCGCGGACATGCAGAAGGTGCTGCGCCAACGCGGAACCTTCGCGTTGATCGACGGCATCCTGCACCTCGCTCCGAAGGAGGACGACCTGGTGGTCGGCTACCACGACGTGCGTACCGACGAGTGGTGGGCCAAGGACCACATCCCGGGCCGCCCGATCTTCCCGGGCGTCCTGATGGTCGAAGCGGCGGCCCAGCTCGCCAGCTTCGACTTCTTTCAGCGTCACCCCGAGGTCCCGCTCGTGTTCCTCGCCTTCACCTGCATCGACCGCACACGCTTCCGCGCCCCGGTCGAGCCGCCCTGCCGCCTGCTGCTCCTCGGTCGCGGGCAGCGCAGCCGCGTGCACATGGGCAAGGCGCTATTCACCTACCAATTCCAGGGGTTGGTGGAGGGCAAGATCGTGTACGAGGGAGAAGTCTCGGGCATGCAGCTCTGAAGAGCTCCGCGCCGACTCCCCCGGCAGCGCTGCTGGTCGCCTGGCGCTGTCAGCGCAACCCCGAACCGAACACGGGCGGCGTACTGTACACGGGCTCCTGCAGCCCTTCCGCGTCGAGGATGCCGAGCACGTCGAGCTCCAGGCAGCGGCACGGGATGCCGAGCAGACTGGCGAGCGACGGCTTCGTGTTGCCGTCCTCGCCGCTCAGCACCTCCTTGACGTAGGTGCCGTGCTGGGTCGAGAGCCGGACGCGCAAGCGCGCGGGGCCCTCCTGCACGAGCGCGCGGAACTCGATCCAGCGCTCGCGGTCCTTGTCCGCTCTTCGGTGGGACACCCGGTCGGGAGTGTGCTGCGTGACGACGAAGCGTTGGCCCGCGAGTTCGGCCAGCTTGACGAGGTCGAGCACGCCCGCAACTTCGCCGGCTACCTCGCCGCCCACTTCCACCAGGGCCTCGTACTCCTTGGCGTGCGGCGTCTCCTTCAGGATCGCGACGCGGCTCTTCTCGCTCCAGTGGAGCCCCTGGACCTCCAACCTGCCCTCGTTGCGGCGATTGATCTCGGCCTCGAGTGCCGCCAGATCGACCTCGAAGATCTTCGGGTCCACCAGCTCGACCACGAACGGGCGCCCGCTGCCGAGCATGCGCACGTCCACGTCCTCGCGGCCGGCTCCGTGGAAGACGTGCTTGCGCGTGCCGAAGGCCTTGCCCGCGACCCAGCCGATCAGCTCCTGGACCGAATCGCGCGTCAGCTTGCCGAAGCCCTCGCAGCGTGCGCACTTCTTCCGGCGTCGCGGATGGCCCTTGCAGTCGGGGCAAAAGAACACCGTCTGCGGCAGGTCGCGCGAGAGCTTGCGGTAGCGCCCTTCGAGGTAGACCTTGGTCTTGGGGGGGTGATTCATCTTCCGAACCTGGGGAGCGGCCGCTCCCAGAACGAGTCGAACGTTCGCATTGCCCTGGCGTTCGGGTACCTCTCGTACCTCTCGCCCGGCCCGCTTTCGCGGGCGGAGAAGATAGCGTCGGGCCCCGCGCGCCGGAAGGAGCGCGCGCCCGGCCCCCTGGGCGGCGCCAGATTTCGCTCGGAATCCAGGCCAGGATCCCTAGCTTGGGCTGCTCGACGATGCACCCGGTCCTGTTCCACGTGCCCGGCCTCGGCTTTCCGGTGCGCACCTTCGGCGCGCTGGTGGCCTGCGGGATCCTGCTCGGGATCTGGCTGTGGGGGCGCCTGCTGGCGCGCTACGGCGACGATCCGCAGAAGGACCCCGAGCGCGGCTCGCAAGTCGCCCTGTGGATCGTGGTCGGCGTGCTGGTCGGTGCGCGCCTGATGTACGTCGGAGTGGAGAGCGCGCGCTATCTCTCCGCCGACGTCGGTGCCAACGTGGCCGCGTACCTCGCGGCCGGCGCGCGCGGCGCGCCAACGGCGCTGCTCACGCCCGAGGAGCTCGCGCTCGCGCACCAAGTCAGCGTCGGCTACGACTTCGTGCACGACCCGTTCAAGATGCTCCTGATCTGGCAGGGCGGCCTGGTGATGTACGGCGGGCTCGCGGGCGGGATCTTGCTCGGATTGCACGCCTCTCGGAAGCATGGGCTGAACCCTTGGAACGCACTCGACACCGCGCTCGTGTGTGGCTTCGTCGGCCTCGTGCTCGGACGAATCGGCTGCCTGATGGTCGGAGACGATTACGGCCGGGTCGTGCCGGAGTCCCGCGCCGATTCGTGGCGGCCGATCGCCATCGCCAACGGCGGTGAGGTCGGACCGCTGACGATCCGCGTGCCCGATCTCGAGTGGTTGACGGCGAACACGGAGAGTCTGTTCGACGACGGCCTCGCCGGAAAGGTACTGTGGGCCACGCAGCCTTGGATGAGCCTGAATGCGCTGCTGGTGGCGCTGGCCGGCTGGCTCTGGCTGCGCAAGCGGCGCCACTACGGCGTGCCGGCGGCGTTGATGCTGATCCAGTATTCGCTCGCGCGCTTCGCGATCGAGGTCTACCGCGGCGACGAGGTGCGCGGCGTGTGGTTCGGAGGGCGGATCTCGACCTCGCAGATCGTCTCGGTGCTGCTCTTCGGCCTCGGGTTGTGGCTGCTCGCCCGGCGGCGCGCTTCGCCGTTGGTCGCCTCGCCATCGGCCAAGGGCGCGGCGGCCAAGGCCTGAGAGTCATGTCGGGCGAGGAGCGCGTGGTGCTCGCCGGCATCGACGAGGCTGGGCTCGGGCCGCTGCTCGGCTCGCTCGCGATCGGCTATGTGCTGCTCGAGGTACCGACGGGCGAACGCGATCCCTGGAAGCGCCTGCGCGGAACCGTGGCCAAGACACCGGGCGCCAGGGCCCGCGTGGTGGTCGCCGATTCGAAGCTCGTCTTCCAGCGCAACGCGCGCGGGGCCGAGCGTCTGGAGACCACGGCGCTCTCGTTCCTAGCTCAGAGGGCTTGCCTGGCGCCCCAGGACGAAGGCCGCGTCGATCCTGATCCCGAGCGGTTCTTGTTCGGGGCGCTCGCGCCAGCGCGAGCCTGGCGTGCGCTGCCCTGGCGCGCGGAGCTCGCGCGTCTGCCCAGAGTGTGCAAGCGCGATTCGCTCGAGCTCACGTGCACGCTGCTCGCGCGCGCCCTCGCCCGCGCGCACATCGAGGTCCTGGACGCCGGCGTGCGCCTCGTCCCGGCGGCCGAGCTGAACGCATCCTTCGCCGAGACCGGCAACAAGGCCAGCTCGACGTGGGGCCTGGTGCTGGAGGTCTTGCGCCACGTCTGGGCCAGGCGGGTGCGCGCGCCAATCGTGGCCACGGTGGACATGCTGGGCGGCCGGCGGCGCTACGGGACCCTGCTCGCACAAGCCTTCCCCGAAGCCGCGCTCGAGCTCGTGGAGGAGAGCCTGGGTCGTTCCGTGTACACGCTCGCGGCCCGCGACGGGAGCGGCACGCTGCGACTCGAGTTCCGCGTCCAAGCCGACCGGCGGTGCTTCGAGGTCGCGTTGGCCTCGTGCCTCGCGAAGTACGCGCGCGAGCTCGAGATGCACGCCTTCAACGCCTACTTCAGGCACTTCCAGCCGGACCTCGTGCCCACCGCCGGCTACCGCGGCGACGGAGCACGCTGGCTGGCCGAGGCCGGCGCGGCGCTCGCGCAGAGCGGGCTCGCGCGCGAATGGCTCGTGCGCACGCGCTGAGCGCCGAGAACTGGAAAGTAGGCCGCGTCGGCCGCGAGTCAGCCGTCACACCAGCGCTTTGCGGAACTGCAGCTGTTTCTTCGCCAGCGTGTAGCCGAGGCGCCGGTAGAAGGCGTGCGCGCCGGTGCGCGCGAGACGCGCGCGCAGGCGCATCGAGCCGAGGCCGCGCGCGCGGGCCCAGCTCTCGGCCGCGTCCATCAGACCGTGTCCGATGCCGGCGCCCCGCGCCGCTCTGGCCACCACCAAGCCGGTCACGAGACCGGCCGGCGGCGCCGCGAGAGACAGGGATTCTTGCACGTGGATCCAGCCCTCGAGCGCGCCGCCAGCATCCGCCACGAACACGGCCTGGCCGGGCTCGGCGAACAAGCGTTCCAAGCGCGCGTGCAGCGCGGAGGTCGTGGACGGGTAGCCCAGTTCCTCCACCAGCCGGACCAGCTGCGCGGCGTCCTCGAGCCGCGCCCGACGGAAAGCGATTCCCACGCCAAGCAACGATAACGCAAGAGCGCGCACAGAGAACTGCCCCGCTTCAGGCCCAGCGCCGCCGCCACCGAAAGGCAGCTCGCACATGTTCCGCGCGACCCGTCCGCGCGGCGAGGATGTCCCCCCGCTCCCGCAGCCAGGCGACCTGCACGCGACTTCCCTCGAGTCGCTGCTGGCGCTTTCGCTGTGCGCCGTGGTGCTCCTCGCCTCGGCAGCCTTCCTGCGGCGCTCGAGCGCTCTCTCGCGCGCCTTGGCGGAGCTCCAGGACGAGTCCCGACAGTCCTGGCTTGCCCCTACGAAGCCCGTCCCGTCGGGGACTTCGCAGCCGCGGCCCGAGCTGGTGATCCTGATCTCGCTCGACACGCTGCGCGCCGACCACCTCGACCTGCACGGCTACGCGCGCGAGACCGCGCCCAATCTGCGCGCGCGTAGCCGTGCAGGTCGAGGTGGTCGGCGCGCAGC